>CAYTOU010000326.1:0-2508 GCA_964439295.1 uncultured Oscillospiraceae bacterium | reverse complement strand
TGTGCATATCAGCCTTAGGCGTATTTAATGACAGTGATGGGATTATTTCATATTATGCTTTTAGGAAGCACCGTTCATCTTTGCCCTTGCCAAAAAGTCAAAAAATACCGAAGCACCGCATTTGCGGCACTCCGGTACGATTGTTTAAGCTATATCAGCGGGTCAAACCGTCGAGCATCTCGTCCAGCCAATTGCCTTCGAACAGCTCTATTGCGCCCTTGTCGCAGGCAGCGGCCAGCTTGGGATTGATGGGCAGCCTTGCGGTGGATGCAATGCCGTGGCGCGCCGCGATATCGTCCAGATGGCTGTCGCCAAACGGATATATGCGCTTGCCGCAATCGGGACAGTCTATGTAAGACATGTTCTCGACCAGACCCAGCACGGGTATATTCATCATGGACGCCATATTGACAGCCTTTTCGACTATCATGCCGACCAGCTCCTGAGGAGAGGTGACGATAACAACGCCGTCCAGCGGTATGGACTGGAATACGGTCAGCGGCACATCGCCGGTTCCCGGAGGCATATCGATAAACATTATGTCGCAGTCGCCCCATATTACATCGGTCCAGAACTGCTTGACAGTGCCGGCGATTATGGGACCGCGCCATACAACGGGATCGGTGTCGTTTTCCAGCAGCAGGTTAAGCGACATTGCCTTTATGCCGGTCTTGGTTTCGACCGGGAATATGCCGTCGTCCGAGCCCATTGCCTTATCGCGCATGCCGAAGGCCTTGGGGATGGACGGACCGGTGATATCGGCATCCAGTATCGCCGTGGACAAGCCCAGACGGCGCGCGCCGACGGCGAGCAGTGCCGTTACCATGGACTTACCGACGCCGCCCTTGCCACTGACGACGCCTATTACTTTTTTGATATGACTGCCCGCATGCGGCTCGGCCAACAGGCTCTCAGGCTTACGACTGGAGCAATTTGCCGAACAGCTGGAGCAATCATGGGAACAACTTTCGCTCATCTGACTAACCTCCATGGATACAAATTGACCGTACCGCTTATGTATGCAGTCTATGCAAAAGACCAATGTCAAGCCGATACGGCTCATATACTTCTATTATAACGCTTTATGAGTAAATTGCAAGCACGTGCATGTGCATTTACGCATGTGTCCGCGATATAAAAGTCACATCAAATTATGCGGATTCCTTTGCATTTTTGTCGGGCAAAAGCAGCGCAAGCGCCACGCCCAATACGCCGCCTAAGAACTTGGTCAGCAGCAGCGGTATCATCATGCTGCGATCCACGCTCAATGTATAGCCCAGATGCGATGCAAGTGTAGATGCGCCGCATACCATGAACGCCGCGTTCATTACCCTACTCTTGCGGTTCATATCCTTTACCATGGCAAGCGCGGGGGTTACGCTGACAAAGCATACGAAAAGCGCGGTGAAGCTGGTGTCGTTGAGGCCATAGCGCGCGCCGAATTTGTTTAGAGGCTTTGCAAGTGCGCGCCTGAGCAGCTCCGCGGTGGGCAAGCTACCCAGCATGACCACGCCGATGCCGGATACGACCTTCATCGCCTCGTCAACCGGGGTGAGCTCTTTTATAAGCGTGTAGCCTGAAATATACTGCGCCGCGCCTATGGTAAGGCCTATTATGGACATCCACTGTATGAGCTTTGCAAACACGGTAAAGCCCTTTATCATTTTCTTGGGTATAAGGCACAGTCCGGCAATGAGCAGCGCCGCCAGTATTATGATGGGCAGCGTCTGCACGAGAAGATATCCAAACGATATGCCGCTAAACAAGCCGCCTATCAATAGCGCAACGGGCATTACGATAAGCCCTATCAGTATGCCGCGGAAGAAATCCTGAAACATTGCGTCGGAATTTTCGCCCTGCAAAAAACCGCGACTCATCGGAATGGTGAACGACACAGTGCAGCCCAGTGTGGACGCAACCAGCAGACCGGCGTAATTGCCTATATCCGCGTTTTCGGCAAGCGCGGTCGCCATCTGATAGCCGCCCATGTCTATTGCCAATATGCCGCCCAGCATGGCGGGGTCAAGACCTATGCTATGCCATATGGGAGCAATGGTCGCCTTAATCGCGCTTGACAAAATAGGCGCGAGGCACAGTATGCCCACCATGGAAAGTGCCGTGGGTCCCAAGAGGTTAAAGCCCTTTTCAAATTGCTCGCCCAGCTTAAAGCGATTGCCAAACAGCAGGTCAAGCCCGCCGACAACCGCGCCCGCAGCCAGTATCACCAGTATAACTTGTTCCATATCGCTATATACTCCATCGCAGCGGCAGTGATTCTGCCGGTATTTAAAGGCAAATATCAGTATACTCACACTTTGGCGCAAGGTCAAGGCGGTCACAGTATTTTACATATAGTATGGTTTAAGTGCGGATTAATGCTTGGAGTAATAAAAAGCATATGCTCGAGTTTCCAGCTCTAATCAAACACTAATTGTTCTGTAATGCCGCTCTATTTGCCTTGAACTTGCGTGTGTCGTATAATGATGGCGAAGAGAAAAGCTGAGCATA
>CAYTOU010000325.1:0-2511 GCA_964439295.1 uncultured Oscillospiraceae bacterium | reverse complement strand
ACGTGAAAGACCGTTTGGCGGTTGAGTTTAAGGCGCGCATTGATGGCGCGTGGGTTACGACAACGCCATACGTTAGGGCAAGCGGTGTATGGGTGGCAGCCGATGTGCATCCGCGCGTGGATGGAGCGTGGGTGGGGTAGGCGCGCTGGCGCGCGCGAGCTGTTAGCGGTTAGGTAGAGTTAGTGTGCAGGTTACGGGAGCTACGGTGACCTCTCAGGCGCTGCGGCGCCAGCTCTCCTTTCAGGCGAGCCATGGGGAAAGAACGGAGTTACGCCGTAGCTTAGCCCCTGCCTCCACTGGCGGGGCAGGTGCCCGCCGCGGCGGGCGGAGAGGTCACCGTTCCCCGCACACTAACTAAAGCTAACAGCCAACAGCTAACGGCTATCAGCTAAAAAAGCGACCGAAGGGAGCGACAACATGAAAATCACAGCAGGTACACAAACAATCGAGAACGCGAAACTGTACAGCGAAAAGGCGTGGGAGCAGGGCGCGGCGCGTCCTACTTTGCGCGTGGTGCTGGAGGGCGGCATTACTGACGCTCAGATTGAAGCACTTAAAGCCAACGACTGGAACGTAACGTGCGATGTGCAGATCGACAACGAAGAGGAAGTACACGTATGGAGCGGGTACAATACGCCTATTAGGCATGAAATAGTGTTTGCGCATGTCGCAACAGTCGAGCAGGTAGAAAGCGAGAGGGACGCGGCCAAGGCTCAGGCGGAGAAGGCGCAGGCAGAAGTTAAGCAGGGCAAGGACGCGGCTAAGGCTATCATACCGCTGATTGCGGACAACACGAGCGCGATTAATACGGCGTTGCCGCTTATTAGCGAATGGGTTGAAGGCGCTTACGCTATCGGCGATGTAGTCCAGTATGACGGCGCGCCTTACAAGTGCGTTCAGGCGCACGATTCGACCGGAAACGCCGATTGGAACCCGAATGTCCAGTCGCTATGGACGCAGTATCACGGCACTACGCAGGATACCGCGCGCAGTTGGGTTGCGCCTACGGGTGCGCACGATATGTACAAGGCGGGCGAGTACATGGTATTTACCGACGGGCAGGTGTACAAGTGTTTGAGCGACACGGCGTATTCGCCCAACGATTACGCGGCGGCGTGGGAGCGCGTGGAAGGATAAGCCGTTAGCTGTTAGCTTGAATTTTAATGCGGAATTCGGAATGCGTAATGCGGAATTATTAGTTACTGTGCAAAGCTGTCATCGCCCTCATTCTAATATTTAATTCCGAATTCCGAACTCCGCATTCCGAATTCCGAATTCCAATTATTGCTAACAGCTAACCGCTAACGGCTAACCGCTGAATCGACTGAAAGGAGATTCGCCATGAAAACAAACTACGGGCTCGCGCAATGGGCGCAGGACTGGCTTACAATGCCCTACTGGTACGGATGCGTGTGCTATCAGTGCACGGATGAGCTGCTCTCGCGCAAGGCTAAGCAGTATCCTAAGCATTATACGTCCGAGCGCATGGAGCGATATGAAAGCGATATAGCCGCCGGCAAGTGGGCGGCGGACTGCATCGGACTTGCCAAAGGGTACATGTGGTGGGACGCGCAGAAGGGCGGCGCGCGCTACGCGTCAAACGGCTGCCCCGACTTGAGCGCGAACGGCATGCACTACGCCGCCGAGGAGCGCGGCGATATGGATACATTGCCCGAAATGCCCGGCATAATGCTTTGGAAGAGCGGGCACGCGGGCATATACATAGGCGATGGCTGGGCGGTCGAAGAGCGCGGCTTTGACTACGGCTGCGTAAAGACTAAGGTAAAGGAGCGCGGCTGGCAGGGCTGGTATAAGCTGCCCGGGCTTACATATTCGGATCAAGACGATGGGCAGGGGCGCGAAACGCCGCCGTTTAAGGTCGAACGCGAGGAAGAGACAGCGCAGACTGGCGACATAGTCATAACCGGCGAGCGTGTGAACCTGCGCTACGGCCCGGGCACGGACTACGCCGCGGCGCGCACGGTATCAAAGGGCACTGTGCTGCACGCGCTTGATAACCCGGACGGCTGGCGCGCGGTCGAATCGGACGGCGGCGTCAGATGGGTATCGCCTAAATACAGCGAGGTGGTAGTGTGAACGATATGTGGGAGCGCGCGGTAAAGTGCGCGGCGGCACTGGGCGGCGCGATAGCGGGCTGGTTCGGCGGCTGGTCGGCGCTTATGACCGCGCTGGCGGTTATGATGGCTATGGACTACCTGACCGGCTGCATGGCGGCGTTCGCCGGGCGCTCGACAAAGACGCAGGGCGGCGGCTGGCTGTCGCAGGAGAGCTTTAAGGGGCTCATGCGCAAGGGCGCGATTATGCTGATGGTGCTGCTGGGGACGCTGCTTGACCGCGCGGTCGGCACGGACGGCATGGTGTTTCAGACCGCCACGGCGTGCTACTATATAGCCAATGAGGGCTTGAGCGTGCTTGAAAACGTCGCGCAGCTGGGCGTGCCCGTGCCCGCCGCCGTGCGCCGCGCGCTGGAGGCGCTGAAGGAGAAGGGCG
>CAYTOU010000324.1:0-2534 GCA_964439295.1 uncultured Oscillospiraceae bacterium | reverse complement strand
TAACATGTTATAATAAACACAAACCACCAAAACACACACAGGAGGCGACAACATGACCTACTACGAATGTGGCGACATACGCGTGCGCGACTTAGCGCAGGACGATGCGCAGATCATCACCGACGGGGAGATTGCGCAGGGCTGGCATCAGACCATCGACAAGTACTTAACGCGCCTACGCGACCAGGCCGAGGGGCGCTCGATATCGATTGTGGCGGAGTACCGCGGTGCCGTCGCGGGGTACATCAACGTTTATCCCGACTCCAAGTGGGGCGCGTTCGGCGGGCGCGGCTTGCCCGAGATAGTGGATTTCGGCGTGCTCGAAAAGTACCGCCGCCGCGGCATAGGCGCGGTGCTCATGGACATCGCCGAGCACATAGCGGCGCAGTACGCGGACACGGTGTATTTAGGCGTGGGACTGCACAGCGGCTACGGCAGCGCGCAGCGCATGTACGTAAAGCGCGGCTACATACCCGACGGTTCGGGCGTATGGTACGGCGATAAAGTCTGCGAGGAAGGCGCGCCGTGCTGTAACGACGACGATCTGGTGCTGTACCTATCCAAGAAACTACGCTGATTTAAGCAAAAAAACAAACCGCGATCCACGGAGCGCATCCGTCGGTCGCGGTTTTTGTTTGTTCTGCTACAGGTTTTCGATTATGTATAATAGCATCATCGCGGGCACGTCGCGGTTGGCCGACCATATCGCCGGGAAGTACTGTATGGCCTGCGGCGCGCTTATATTGCCATTGCCCAATTCCAATGTGAACGAGGGGAGATTGCACGAATCGATCATCCAATCCATGAACCCGCCGCCCTTACCGGTATAGTTTTCATCGCGCAGGTAGTAGCCGGTTATGCTCGACAGCTTTTGCGCGATTGCCTTATCGCGGGACTTGGTCTGACCGGTCTGACCGTAGTGCCAGTATATGCAATTGCCGGTCGTGTGGTAGTTTATCGACGCCTTTATGTTTGTATGGCGGCGCACGAAGTTGACCATTGCCTGCGTTTCGCTTTCGGAATTGGCGGATGTGCCCGAGTACAGCGCGCTGGAGGGCGAGCCCTGCTTGACCCAACCGCTTTCGAAATTGCGGTTCAGGTCGACGCCGAAACCGTTGGCCTTCCACCTGTCGAAGTATGTCGAGCCGCCGTTCATCGAAATCAGATTGCTCTTTTGAGTGTCGCTCAGACCGTTCAGTCCGGTCTGCGATATGCGCACGCCGTCCGGGTTAATCATAGGCACGAACCATATGCAGCACTCGTTTAGCATACTGCCAATCGTGCGCCCGCCGTACACGGTGTTTTGATGCTCGAGAAGGTACTCCATCTGCTCCATTATAAGCAGCGTGGACATGTATTCGCGCCCGTGTATGCCGCCGTCTATGAGCAGCGCCTTGCTGGCGTTATAGTTGCCTATGCACACGGCGGGGATCTGCTCGTTCCACATTGTGTTGCCGATGGATACGCGGCTGGTGACCATGTTGGGGTAGCGCTGATACAGCTCCTGAATATCCTCCTTCATCTGAGCATATGAATAGAGCTGCTTGGACGTATCCACGACAGCCTGAGTGGGCGTGGGTGAGGGCGTGGGCTGAATGGTCTTGTTATAACTTAAGTAGGTCTTTTTGACATAGCCGTATATGCCATCGGCGGTGCGCACGAAGTACCAATCGGTGGAGTACTTGTTTTTGAGAGTAACATAAGTCCCTTTATTCAGCACGCGCTTGGTCGAATAGCTCGTGCCCGGACCGCTGCGCAAATTGACGTTGGCCGTTGTGATATAGATATCGCCGGCTTCCAGTCCGCTCGTGCTGCTCGTTGCCGAGGGCGTGGCGGTCGCGGCGGGCTTAGGCGTTGCGGTGGGCGCGGTGGTCGCGCTCTGCGAGCTGACATATGTCACGTAGTTGCGCATAACCCAGCCGGTGCGGCCGCTGGGCAGGCGCACTTGCAGCCACTGACCCGATTCGGATATGCAGCCGACGACCGTGCCCAGTTTAATCTTTTCGACAACCGAATACCCCGTGCCCGCGCCCGATCTGACGTTGAGCAGCGACGCGGTGACGCGGTACGTGCTATACACCGACGCGGTCGCCGCCGAAGTGGGGCGAGCGGTCGGCGCGGCGGTCGCCGAGGACGAAACCGCGGTCAGGTACTGCCGCGCGACATAGCCGACAGTGCCGTCGGTGGACTCAATGCGGCAGAAGTCGCCCTGAATGGCGGTGACTTTGACCTGCGCGCCGCGCTTGAGCTTGCCTATCACGGAATACGAGGAAGCCGGACCCGAGCGCACATTGAGCAGCGACGCGGTGACCTTGTGCGTGCCGGTGCCGTTGACCATGAACTGGTCGATGACGCTGTATCCCGAATACGTGCCGACAATGCCGCTCTGTGTCGCGCCCGCGGTGTCATCCGCGAACGCGGGCACAGCGCACAGCATAAGCGCCGCGGCGGTAAAAAGCGCAATGCGCCGTGTAATGCGTTTGAACATCACATATTCCTCCTCTTAAGCGTGAGCCGGATTTCTACTTATTTAT
>CAYTOU010000323.1:0-2551 GCA_964439295.1 uncultured Oscillospiraceae bacterium | reverse complement strand
AGCGAGCCTTCGCGCTCTAGGCCGGAGAAATCGTGTTGGCGGAGGTATTCGTAGGCCATTATCGCGACCGAGTTGGATAGATTGAGCGAGCGCGCGCCTGAGCGCATGGGTATGCGTACACAGTCACCGTAGTGCGCGCGCAGAAGGTCTTCGGGTAGCCCGCAGCTCTCGCGCCCGAATACAAAAAAGGCGTCCTCGGGATAGGCGATCTCGGTGTGAGTTAAACGCGCTTTCTTGCTCGTGAAAAAAAGACGCGCGCCCGGGTACGCGGTCAGGAAATCATCCCAACTGTCGTGTATGCGTAACTCCATCATGTGCCAGTAGTCTAGACCCGCACGCTTTAAGTAACGGTCGGATATTTCGTAGCCTAAAGGCCGGATTAGGTCAAGCTTCGCGCCCGTCGCGGCGCACGTGCGGGCTATGTTGCCCGTGTTCTGGGGTATCTCAGGGTTGAGCAGCACTATGTGCAGCATGCTTTCAGTACCTTTCATATTTAAATTTAAATATAAAATAATCGCGCATGGGTCACTTTATAAAGTGGCGCATAATGGACTTTTTCACCTCAACCGCGTGCTGCGGACATAGCTCCTGACAGCAGAAACAACGTATGCACTTGCTTAAGTCCGCCTTGGGATAGGGCTTGAGCTCTATCGCCTTCGCAGGACACGAACGCATGCATATCCCGCAGCGCACACAGCGCGCCTTGTCGTACGCCGGATGCGGCATTGTGACTAGGTTTATAAACTTGCCCACAATAGGCACCGTCGAATATAGCTTTATGTCCCGCGCCGCATGCGGATATACGTAGTCGCTTATTATAAAGTCATTAATCGAATCGCCGCGCACTTCGACCTTGTCGGGAGTAAGTAGCCCACGCTCCATCGCCCGCGCAAGCGTGCATACTTCATGGGGGTCTAAGCCGATTATCCGCGCCGCGGTCGCGTCTAGCGCGTGCGCATCGCGGCTTATCAGCAATGCGCCTATGTGCCGCGGTACGCCGCCGGTCGGTCCTTCGCCCTCCATGCCGTCGATTGCGTCTAAAACGCTTAGCACAGGGCGTATGCCGCGCTCGATGTCGATTAGCATGTTCGAAAAACGCTTGAGCTGGTTGAACCGCGCGTGGTACTCCACCTTTGTCATGCCCGGCACACAGCCGAATAGGTTCTTCACACACCCGGTCATAAGCGTCATGCCGTGCGTCTTGAGCTTGGAACAGCTTATGACCGCGTCCGCCGAAAGCGCCATGTCGGTTATGTCCATGCGCTTGAGTTCCACGCCGTCCGGGCAGTCTAAAAAGCCCTGCTGAGTGTCTAGGGATAGCTCCGCGCCCGAACGCTCGGCGGCTTCTTTAAGCCCTGTGCCGGCGTAGTAGCTCTTAAGTAGCGCCGCGCTCAGCGGTCCGCCCGGGCTGTCGCCTATTATCGGCTGCGCGCCCAACGCCTTTATAGCCGTGCATAGCGCGCGCACGACCTCGGGATGCGTTGTCGCGGCGGCTTCGGGGCCCTTGCGCATTACCATATTGCACTTTATGAGCACGCGCATTCCCGGGCGTATTATGCCGCTTAGCCCGCCTATCAAGTCCAATGCGCGCTTGAGCGCCGCGTCCACGCGCTCGCTTTGATAGTCCTCACATCTGACCAGCGCCACGGCGTCGCTGTTTACCACCGCCATACGGTTCATCTCCGATTACTTTATCTTGCCGCTGAGCACGTATTCTTCGATAATCTGACCTACGCCCGAGCTGTCGCAGTCGGGCGCGATTATGCGCGCAATCGCCTTCATCTCGTCTGTGCCGTTGCTCATGACGACCGGCCAGCCCGAGTTGAGCAGCATCTGACGGTCGTTGTCGGCATCGCCGAACGCCATTATTTCCTCGCGCTTTAAGCCATAGTACTTTTGCAGCTGCCTTACCGCCCAGCCCTTGTCAACGCCCTTATGCATGACCTCGATGTTGTTGCGCGATGAGCTGTTCAGCTCGAGTATGTCCTTTAGATCGGTGAGCATCGCCACGGCGCGGTTGTACATTTCGGTATCGTCATCGTAGTACACCAGCTTATGCGCGTGCTCCGCGCCCTCGCCCATCATGCGGTCGCGGTCGAAGTCGCACTGTATGTGCGCACCCATGCGCGCGCCGTATTCGGGGTACTTGTCGTAGTCCAGGGGCTTGACCGAATAGAACATAGTGTCGTTGTTATACAGTACGTACGATATGCCCAAGGTGTTCCAGCGGCGCATGACCTCGCGCACCAGCTCGGGCTCCAGGCACTCCTCGGCGATCGTCGTGCCGTCGGGCGCCTGCACGCGCGGACCGTTGTTTGAAATCATCGGGCTGTGGCTTATGCCCGCCATGCGCGCGAACGCCCACGCCTCGGGACTGCTGCGCCCGGACGCCAGCGTCACCATTATGCCCATGCTTTCCGCAGCCATAATGGCCGCGCGGTCGCGCTCGGAAACCACCTTTTTGCTATTGAGCAGCGTACCGTCCAGATCGGACGTTATCAGTTTGATAGCCATGTAAATCCTCCGCATGCGGTTTGCCGCGTAGTATTGT
>CAYTOU010000322.1:0-2649 GCA_964439295.1 uncultured Oscillospiraceae bacterium | reverse complement strand
ATGCAAAATCATGTGTAAAACCGCATTGGGGGGTATTAATATGACATTCGGTGAAAAGCTAAAAGCACTGCGGGAATCCCGCAATCTGACTCAAACGCAGATGGCCGATCTATTGGGCGTGTCGCTGCGCACGTATCAGTACTACGAATCCGGTCGCATGTATCCTAAGGATAAGGCGGTCTATCAGCGCGCCGCATCCAAGTTTAATGTTAGCATGGATAACCTGCTGGGCGATCAGGATCTCTTTATAATCGACGCCCAGAGCAAGTATGGCTCGCGCGGGCGCGATCAGGCCATGAACATAATCAACGCAACTGAGGCATTGTACGCCGGCGGCACGCTGTCCGAAGAGGATGAACAGGCCTTCTACCGCCAGATGACGCGCATATTCGACCGCGTAAAGCAGCGCAATGCCAAGCGATACGCCGAAAGACTGCGCAATGGCAAACCTGACGGCGAGGACAACGAATGACCAAAGACACAATCGAAGGCATAGAGCGCATTGTGTGTAGGCTCAAGCGCAAGCACGGCACATCCGACCCGTTTGAACTGGCGCAAAGTCTGGACTGCATTGTCGATATGGAAAGCTATCCCGAGCTTCTGGGCTTTTGCAACATAATACTGGGCGTAAAGGTCATCGGCTTAAACAGCAATGCGGACTACTACACCAGGCGCTGCGCGTGCGCGCACGAACTGGGCCATATCGTGCTGGGTCATATTAAGCTCGCCGGCATGCGCATAGGGCACACACGTGACTTAAGCAATCTGAATTCACGCATGGAGGCGGAAGCGAATTGCTTTGCGGCATCGCTGCTCATAAGCGACGAGGACGCACTGCAGGCAATACAAACGTATTGTGAACTCGACCGCGCGGCCGCAAGCCTTTACGTATGCCCGGAGCTTTTGCAGGCAAAGGCGCGCATACTTTATGCAAAGGGCTGCACTGTGTCCGTGCCCGAACTGCCCTCGGGCGCGGCATGGAAGCGCTGCACGCGCGCTGTCTCGATTCAATGAATACGCAATACCTATTCGGAGGTGCAATCGAATGCGACTTAAAACCATACGGCGAATGTTTAGCCTGATTCTGGCAATGCTTATGTGTTTGACGTGTACGGCGGCAAATACCGCATTTGCGCAGGACTATACCACAACGTGGGATCTTACTCAGATATATGAAACCGCCGACGATTGGCAGGCGGACTATGATAGGGTGGAGCAGCTCATACAGGGGCACAGCGAATACCGCGGCAAACTCGATAATGCTCAAACCATTCTGGAATACTACGAGCGGTTCTATATGGGTGAGCTGACCGAGCTGCAAAATAAGCTCTATCTGTACGCGCAATTGGGCTCAAGCCTCAATCTGGTAGATGCCGATTACACCAATATGAATGCGCTATTGGATAAGCAATACAGCGAAGAGATGCAACTGTGCGCGTTTGTCGATGAAGAGATATTCGCTCTGCCGCTTGAAAAGCGTATTGAGATTTTCTCCGATCCGATACTGGAGCCGTACGCGTATGCATTCCGCCAATATACCGATCCCGATTATGAGCCGCTCAGCGAGGATGCGAGCAATACATATGCCGTGCTCAGTCCGGCGCTGGGACGAGCGCTTGACGTATATAATATACTGCTCGATGTCGAAATGCCAGTGGCAACCATAACCACATCCGACGGCAGCCTAATGACATTGGACGGCGATACCTATTATCAGGTGATTTACGGCACCGATTACGATATCGACTTTAAGGTGGAGTGCTATGACGCGGCGCTTATGAATTATGGCGCGCTTTCAAATACATTCGCCGCGCTGCTGGATTCCAACGCGTCAATGTACTGGGCAATGGCGCAGCTGTATGGCTATTCCTCGACGCGCGAGTATGCGCTCGCGTCCGAGGACGTGGACTGCGATATATACGACATGGTTATAAACGCAGCGCATGAGGGCGCATCTGATTACCAAAGATATCTCGCGGCACACGCGCGCGGCTGCGGATTGGATGAACAGTATCCGTTCGACCTCAACACATTCGTGTCGGACTATCAGCCGGATTACATTGAATACGACGATGCGGTGGACGATGTGCGCAATGCCCTGAGCGTGCTGGGTGAAAGCTATATTGCCGCGTTTGATGAAATGGTGACCGGCGGGCGCATAGACGTGTATTCTGCCGATAACAAGACGAGCGGCAGCTTTACCAGTAGTTTAGGTACGCCGTATATTTTGCTCAACTACTACGGTTCGACCGAAGACGTGAGTACGTTGGCGCATGAGATGGGTCACGCAATATATAGCATAATGTCCGGCGAAGAGCAAAACTTACTGTACAATACACCGACCATATTTACTCAAGAGGTCGCGTCCACGCTAAACGAGCTATTGTACTATACGTATAAAATCGAAAACGCGCAGGACGATTCCGAAAAGCTCTACTACTTGGAAGAAGAGCTGTACATGTTCAGCAATTCGTTTTTCGATCAGTCGATATATGCCGAGTTCGAGGACGATATGTATGCCACGATAGAGGCGGGCGGCTCGCTGGATGCCGAAACGCTGAGCGATAAGTGGGCCGAGCTGTATAACACATATCGCGGCGATACGGTCGAGTGGACGGATGCATCACGTTATCAGTGGACGTATATACC
>CAYTOU010000321.1:0-2665 GCA_964439295.1 uncultured Oscillospiraceae bacterium | reverse complement strand
CTAACTCAAGCTAACGGCTAACAGCTAACCGCTAACAGCTCCCAAAACGCTCAATCATGCAGCAGCGGCGACAGCGGCTTATATATCAGGAACGTCACAAGCGACAGTATCAAGCCCTTTACTACGTTGAAGGGTATTACGCCGTATATGAACAGCGTGGTCAGGTTGGTTATCGACGGATTATCCGCCATTGCGATTATGCCGTCCATGCCGGTGAACTGCGCGTACATGGGCAGGAGCATGTATTTGTTGGTCAGCACAGAGGTCACGGTAAGCAGTACCGTGCTAAGCAGCATGCCCACCAATGCCACTATGCGATTGCGGCGCACCTTATCCTCGCGCGCGGCGTTCTTTATGCGCGCGTGGCGGTATATTAGCGCGGCGGGCAGCACCAGCACCGACGAGCATATGAAGTCCGCCAGCTCGCCTATGCCCGCGGTCGTGCCCATGGGTATATGTATCAGGCACTTAACCATTATCACGATAAGCCCCTGCACGGGTCCCATCGCAAAACCCGCCAGCAGCGCCGGCAGTGTGGAAAAATCCAGCTTCATCCACGGCAGGAACATCGGTATTTCAAACATCGGCATGTACAGTATTATCGATATCGCCGAAAGCATTGCCACGCGCACCATATTGCGCACCTTGAACCTTGAGTTTACCTGCTGCATAAGTCGCAGCCCCCTTTCGCATGTCGCCCGCGTCGTGCGGACACATAAAGCCCTAGGGGCATACAAAAACGCCCCTGATGCTTCTCAGAGGCGTGAAAAGACGGCAAACATTGCTGCTCTTCTCTCATCCAGACTTATCGGACGACCGTCCGAATTACTGTCGGCTTCGGAATCGCATTTATAAAGGCGACTAAACTGCGTCACTTTAACTGACGCAATGGTCTACACATCACAATATGCTCACCGAATCTGCGCGCAAGCGCTCGCGGGCTATACCGCCGGTGGGGCTTTGCACCCCGCCCTGAAGATCGCATTTTTGAAAGCCTATTTGCTTTCGGCTGTATTATATACCCATACGCACTATTGTGCAATAGGTACAAGCCGTTCGTATGTAAATTGTTGTTTACGGGGCATATTACTTTTCTAGCTTGATTTCGCCGTTGACAATGGCGCATACCACGCGCGAGCGCGCGTCCAGCGGATGCCCATCGTACAGGCACACATCCGCGTCCTTGCCCGCTTCCAGCGAGCCCACGCGGTCGGCAAGTCCTATCGCCTTTGCGCCGTTTATGGTTATCGCCTTAAGAGCGGCTTCCTCGCTCAAGCCGTAGCGCACGCACAGCGCCGCCTCGACGGAGAGGAACTGCTCGGGTATGACCGGCGAATCGGTCATAAGAGCGAAAGGCACGCCCGCCTTTTCCAGCTGTGCCGGTGCGGTGAACGTCAGGTTGCTCAGCTCGGGCTTAGAGCGATCGGAAAGCAGCGGTCCCAATGTGATGGGCATGTTTTCCTTGGCCAGGCGGTCTATTATCAGATAGCCTTCGGTGCAATGCTCCAGCGTCATGTTCAAATTGAACTCGTGCGCAATGCGTATCGCGGTCAGTATGTCGTCGCTGCGATGCGCGTGCGCCTTGACCAGTATCTCGCGGCGCAGTGCCTTGACCAGCACTTCCATACCCAAATCGCGGTCAGGACGCTTTTCGGGATCGGGATTATCCATCTTGCGCATATAGCCCTGCGCCTTAATGAACGCCTCGCGTATCAGTGCGGCGCTGGCCATGCGGGTCATGGGCATTTTGTCCTTATCGCCATAGCAGCGCTTGGGATTTTCGCCCAGAGCCATCTTAAGCGCGAGCGGCTCGCGAATTATCATATCCTCAAGATAGCTGCCCGCGGTCTTCATGGCGACGAACTGACCGCCGATTACGTTTGCGGAGCCGGGGCCGGTGGCGACAGTCGTAACGCCGCCCTCAAGCGCCTCGCCGAAGCAGCGATCGCGCGGATACAGGCTATCCAGCGCGCGCAACTGAGGCGTGACCGGATTGGTGATTTCGTTGCCGTCCGAGCCTTCCGAGCCCAGAGAGTCGTCCCACATGCCGATATGGCAGTGCGCATCGACTACGCCGGGCATTGCGTATAGTCCCTTTGCGTCTATCACGCGCGCGTCGGGTGCGCTTATGTCGCTTTCGACCGCCTTGATTGTCGTGCCGTCAAGCAGCACATCGCCCTGCGGTAGGAAAGTGCCGGCCATGGTCAGTACCTTTGCGTTTTTAATCAGCAGCAAAATTCTTCATCTCCCACACAATATTTCCATACGCGCGCGTCAATTCTCGCCCGCGAACAGTTCGGAATCGATTTCCTTGGCCTCGTCCAGCTTTTCATATGGCACAAACACGCGCTGCCTGTCCATGTTGGCGCCCACAGCCATTGCCAGTCCGGCGCCCAGTACGCTGCGGCTGAAGCAGGGTATGCCGTTTTTCTCAAGCACATCGCATAGCATTTCCGCCCACATCTGCGTTTGCTCGTCAAGGAAGCAGAAGTCCCCTATCTTCACCTCGCGTAGGCGCTTGCCGTCGCAGCGCACGCAGCGCGGTCCCTCTGTCAACATCATGCATTTTTCGCAGTACAGCATGTTTCATCCTCCTGCAGAATAAAAAATTCATCAAAGACATTATACCGCACATGCGGCGTTTGCGCAATGAGTGCGTTTTTGA
>CAYTOU010000320.1:0-2697 GCA_964439295.1 uncultured Oscillospiraceae bacterium | reverse complement strand
TGACTTTCTGTGCGGACAGAAAGTCACCCCAGCGGAGCGTCCGCAGGACGCACCAAAATCCTCGCCGATTTTTCGGCGAATATGAAAAAGGCGGCCCGCAGGCAAAACCTGCCGCTCCGCTTCGCCGGAGTGAAGATCCTCTTCATAATTTTTCCAGCGGAAGGGGTTTATCGCCGGAAACAAGGCCGAGATCGATCAGTCTCTGAACAATCTCCGGCGGGTAGTTCAGCTTTGCAAGCTCGAGATGCTTCATGATGTTTCTGACCAGCGCAAAACAGCTCAGGGTAAAAAGCAGGCAGATGACGACTGCCTCAATAATAAACGCAAGCATAATACCCTTCTTAAACCAGCGACACAATCAGTGCCGAAAGTGCCGCGATGACCGCAAACAGCGGAATACCGCGCACAAACGAGCCGATGTGCTTCTGCGGATTCTGATAAGGCTGTTTCTCCGGCAGGAACGAGAAACGGATGCGCTTTGTATTGCGCCACCAGAGCAGGTCGATGACCAGCAGGTCGAACAGGCCGAGCCCCTCCCCGAGGACGAGAAAATACAGGAATGCGGACAGATATCCGTCAAAGGCGAAAACGCCCTTGAAAATCAGTCCGATTACCGAGAACACGACCGTGAAGAGAATCAGATTGCCGAGCAGAATCGACGGAATTGATTTCTCTTTCGGTGCGGTGTCGGGGAATTTATCCCGGACACGTTTCTGAACCTCATCGGGATAGGAGCGCAGTCCCGCAAGATTTTTCTTGTCCGTTCCCGTGCAGAGGAAACAGATTCCCCAGTACAGAAGCCAGAACATCACTGCAATCATCCACTTCATTTTGCCTTCTCCTTTGTCCATTCGCTCAGCGCCTGCTTCATGCGGCGGTCGATATCCTCACGGGTGGCCTTGCATTCATCCGGGTGCTCTCTTGCGGAAAGAAAGGCTCTGCCGATCAGAAAATCCGGAAAAACGGGAATTATCCCCTTGAGCATCGACTCCGGGAACGCGTAATGCGTGCCGTATTGATAAACCAAGGCATCATATTCACTGTTATGCGGGCGGCTTTTGAGACGACTGTCCATCTCAAGCGGGAAGCTGTGATAACCGACAATGCCTTCCTCCGGACCGAGCGGCAGGACACTCACGCCCTGCCCGACAAGCCATTTTGATACGCCCTTTGTAAGCGGTGTGCTCCCGCCGCTGCCGAGCATAAGAATCATTGCCGCGTCGGAGCCCCGGCAGCTTATATAATTCTTTGTAATGTCCATATGTACCCCCCTGTCATCGGTCAGTTCCTTGCATCTTTATCCAGCTTGTTCTTCTGCACGGCACCCAGACACAGAAAGGCCGAGCCGAGGCAGATCCATACGACGGTCATGGAAGTGTCGCTTGAAATAAAATGGCTGACAGCGGCAGCGATATAGAGCAGCAGCGCTGCCGCGAAACATAAAATTGCAGGTATCTTTGTTTTTTTCACGTTTATCCCTCCGAACCCGATTTATGTATCTTCGTCACATGGAAGTTGCAGCACTCATCGCCGTTTGCAAGCGTCTTCGTGCGGTGAAGCTGCCCGCCCTCGTTGCGGTAGTTGCGCTCATCCATATTGCAGAGGCATGGGACAAATTCGAAGCAGTTTTCCCGTTTGCCGAGCTTGCAGATGCCGCATTCGGTGTAGGTATTATAAAATTCGTCCACGCCCTTTTGATAGTCAAACTTCCAGTCAAGCTCGTATTTTGAGCTTTGGCTTGCCTTGCTTTCGAGAACATGCCTGTCCTGCACCTTGTCGGTGAACATGGTGCATTTTTTGTTTTTATGGGCCTTTACCATGAACGGCGAATCAAAAACCGCCGTCACCATTTTGTCTACAATCTCCGGCGTAATTTTATCCGGCTCGGCCTTATGAAGCGAGAACACAAACGCGGCGATATAAAGATTCGATTCCAGCGAACTGCCGCCGATATCCGGCGTGCGCAGAAGCATGGATTTGAATTCCTTCTCAACCTTCTTTTTGTAGCCGGCCATATCCATATCGGGATATACGCCCTGGAGTGCCTCAAGCGCCGGCTTGAAGCACATCATTTCGATTCCTTTTGCAAGCAGACCGTATTTGAGCATGATCTTCGCCTCTTCCTCTTATTTTTTGCCCACCAGCAATGTTGACCCTGTCAGCATCAGGCGCTTTGCTTCGGATTTTGACATGAATTTGCCGCCGGAGGATGATAGGGTTCAGCGAGCGGGAACGCAGCTTTTCTTCCAGTTCGGCAAGCGACTTAACGGCAACCTTATTGTCTTCGGCAAGTGAAGAAATAAAGCTGTATCCACCGTCGGCGCCAAGCCAGATTGTGTCGCCCGTAAAGAGATACTTGTCATCAACGAGATATACTATATGTCCCCATGTGTGTCCGGGCACAAGGAAGCATTCGACGCGCATGCCGTCAATATCTATGATTTCGCCATCTTTGAGCAGGACTTTTTCATTTGGAATCGTCACTTTCGGAAGCTTATATATTCCGTGCAGCACCCTGCGTGATGCCTCTCCCGTCAGATATCGGTTTTCGACTTCACCGATATAGAGCTTTGCGCTTTTGAAAAGGCCCGGACTGTCCGCTTCCACCGCGCCGATATGGTCGGTGTCCTGATGGGTAATGAGAATGTGCCGAATGCTTTTCGGGTCAATCCCGAGCCAGCCCATCTTTTCCTCAAG
>CAYTOU010000319.1:0-2705 GCA_964439295.1 uncultured Oscillospiraceae bacterium | reverse complement strand
TCACTTCACCAAGCCGTCCTCGGTCTCGCGCAAGATATACACGGGTCTCTTCTTGCCTTCCAGATAGAGTTTGCCTAAGTACTGACCCACTATGCCTATGCCTATCGATTGCATGCCGCCTATCGCCATTATCAATACGCATACGCCGCCCACTGCCGAGAAGCCCGCGCCGCTTACCGATGCGGATATGCCCAGCGCAATAAGCGTAATCACCGCGGCCATGAGCAGCAGTATGCCGCCCACAAGCGGCAATGCCAGCGGTGCGGTCGTGAACGCCAGTATGCCTTCCAGCGAGTACTTGAACAGCTTCCAGAATGAAAACTTTGTCTTGCCGGCGGCGCGCTCTATGTTTTCATAGCTGAGCCACTTTGTCTTAAAGCCTACCCAGCCGAATATGCCCTTTGAAAAGCGGTTATACTCGCCCATGGACAGTATGGCGTCCTTGACAGCCCTTCGCATCATGCGGAAGTCGCGCGCGCCGTCCACTATATCGGCGCTGGACAACCTATTCATGAGCCAATAGAAGCAATGCGCGAACGCCGACCGCACGGGCGGCTCGCCCTTGCGCGTGGAGCGGCGAGTAGCCACTATGTCGTATCCGTCATGCGCAATGCCCTCGTACATTGTGCGCAATAGCGCGGGCGGATCCTGAAGATCGGCATCCATTACGGTTACGAGATCGCCCGTAGCATGCTCAAAGCCCGCCAATAGCGCGGCTTCTTTTCCGAAATTGCGCGAAAAGCTCAAGTAGCGCACGCGTTCATCGCGCGCATGCAGCTCTTTAAGTATATTCAACGTACCATCGCTAGAGCCGTCGTCCACGAAGAGCAGCTCAAATCTGACTTCACTCAAGTCGGATGCGGCGCGGCATATTTCTTCATAGAAGTGCGGCAGCGATTCCTGCTCATTATAGCAGGGCACTATTACCGAAAGCGTATTGAACTCCTGCTTCACTTGCCCGACTCCTTACCCTTATTGAATATAAGCAGCTTACTGGCGACGTAGTTTACGACTATGATTATCACATTACTTACTATCTTCATGAGCATATTGGGCCATGCGAGGATGTCCACACTTAGCCACATTATGCCTATATCCAGCACAAACGACACCGCGCGGCACGCGAAGAACGAGCCCATCTCGCGCAGCAGCTCCTGTGCGCCATGCGTTTTACTCTGGAACACGTACTTTTTATTAGTGACATACGCGAACAGCACCGCCAGCACCTGCGCCACAGCGGTCGCGGGCACGGTCGCCATATGCATCATTGTATTTGCGACATAGTATACGACGATATTGACCAGCGTAGTCAGTCCGCCAAAGAACACATACGCCACCTGTTCGCGGTACTTTTTAAGCAGTTCTATGATTTTATCCATTACATGCCTCCGAACGATTACTCATGTACATTTTATTCCATGCAATTGGCAATACTATGTCAGGTGAGTTGTGATTCATGTCAGCGCATGCGTTCTATAGCGGCGCGCGCGGCATCCTCATCGGACGGATGCACGTACAGCACGTATTCGTTTTCGCTCTGAGTACTTCCATGCACGCGACTCTTACGCGTATGCACTTTACAGCGTATGTTTGCGCTTTCGAGCGCCTGCATTATCTGCGTGCGCTGGTCATACGAATACGTCACTGCGAGCTCGCGCTTTTTAAGCATTATCATTTCGATTCTCTCCCTTACATCCTCAAAGCGCATTACATGTCATCGCGCCCATCCCACATACACGCGTCCATATCGATTCTACCATCGTTTCGGAACTTTACGCCGTCATCTGTAAGTTTAGCGCGGCGCAATTCCGAAAAGCCACCGCCTGCTACCGAGCCATCGGCCTTAACCACTCTTTGCCATGGCAGCTCATTAGGGCAAGCGCGCATAGCCCAGCCCACTGTACGCGCGGCATGCGGTCGTCCGAGCATAGCGGCTATTCTACCATAGCTAAGCACGCGACCTTTAGGGATCTTAGCGACGATCTTATACACCTCATCGAAGAAGCCATCCAACATTCATCACCGTCCGGTATTTATCCAATAGCGCAATACGGGTTTATCGCCGAGCATGATTTCGTTTTCGAGCGCGCCGCCGCAGCTTTCAATCAAGTGTTTAGATGCAATATTATCCTTATCGCACGTGAGCAGCACTTTATCTATTCCCTTATCGCGGCACATATTTACTGCCGCGCTGAGTATTTGTTTACCGTATCCCCGTCTACGCATTTTAGGGTGCACGCTAAACGCCATATGACCGGCGTACTTTAGCAGGTCGTCATTAAGCTGATACCTCAACACGACTGCGCCGACCATTTCATCATTATCGATTGCGATGTACACGGTTTGCGGCACGCGCCCTTCTTCGCATGTTTCTTCATTACTTGCGTTTCGGCACCTATCCAGCCAATCGCTATACGACACGTACCTAAGCAATCCACTCGCGCCATACGGCTTATCACCCGCCGCCTTAAACGCCGCGCGATAGTTCATTACCATCGCTTCATGCTCCCAAGTAGGCAATACAAGCTGCATACGCCGCCCTCCATTCTATTTTATTTTTTGTGTTTTAATTATAACATATATTGCTCGTTCATTCAACCTTGATGGGATTTTTGATTGTGTTTATTCTGGTGATGGGATGCTTTGAACGTTGCAGGGGGGAACGCGCTTTCTTTTCGGGAAAAGAAAGCTGCAAAGAAAAGCCG
>CAYTOU010000318.1:0-2721 GCA_964439295.1 uncultured Oscillospiraceae bacterium | reverse complement strand
TGCGAGTATTACAACGTCGGCGATCGGGTTTGCCTCTTCGGCCTCAAGGCGGGCGAGTATCTCACCGGTGGTGCCCTGGAACTGCTCAACCTCTACGCCGGTCTTGGCGGTAAAGGCCTCGGCCAGCTTGTCGGCCAGACCGGACGGGCTGGGCATGTATACGGTTACCTTGCCGGACAGCTGGGTTTCCGCCTCGGCGGCAAACGCGACGCCGCTCAGGCACAGGCACATTGCAAGCAACAGACAAACGATCTTCTTCATCTTCCTAATCTTCCTTCTTTTGAAAATTGACGATGTTTTCAGGATCTATGTAAACTGAAAGCTTCTGACCCGCGGATACCTTTCGGCGGGTGCGAAGCGTCCAGGTCACACCATTGTATGGGGCTGAAATTTCATAGCTGTCACCGAAGTACTGTACACCCTGTACAGTCAAATCAAACCGCTGCGCGCCTTCCTTGAATTCCGGCGACGCGGTCTCCGGGCGGAACATCGCGCTGTCGTTTATCCAATTGGACTTTCCGACAAAGCGCGCGACGAACTCGGTGGCGGGGGCGGAGTATATGTTTTCCGGCGTATCGTACTGATCCACATACCCCTTGTTAAGCACCGCAATGCGGTCGCTCATGCTCATGGCCTCGGTCTGGTCGTGCGTCACGAATACCGACGTGATGTTGAGCGCGCACGTCAATTCCTTAAGCTCGTGCCGCATTTCCTCGCGCAAAAGCGCGTCCAGCGCGGAGAGCGGCTCATCGAACAGTATGCACCCCGGCTTGACAGCGATTGCCCGCGCAAACGCCACGCGCTGCTGCTGTCCGCCCGATAGCTGATGCGGATAGCGCTTTTCAAAGTCCTCCAGGTGCACCGTGCGCAGCGCCTCGCGCACACGCTCAGTCAGATTCTTCGTGTCCTTGCGCGCGCGCAGACCGAATGCGACGTTTTCAAACACCGTCATGTGCGGCCAGAGCGCAAAGTCCTGAAACACGAATCCCAGATTGCGCTTTTCCGGCGGCAGGTTGATGTTGCGCTCCCGCGAAAACACGCATGTGCCGCCCAGCCATATCTCGCCCTCGTCCGGCGTCGCCAGACCGGCAATCATGCGCAGCAGCGTCGTCTTGCCGCACCCTGACGAGCCCAGCAGCGTAGTAAAGCTGCCGTCCTCAATCGTGAGCGTCGTGGGATGAATGACCTGCTTTTTCTCAAAGCTCTTCGTAATCTTGTCCAACCGAATTTCCATAGCATTCCTCTTTTCAAGATTCGCGTATAATTGTAACTGCACAGTGTATGCCGCACGGCTGAAATCTGTAAGAGAAAAGTAAGAGAGCGGAACTTTTGCTGCGCAACGCGGTGCGCAAATCGGCGGCAGGCGGCGAACATGCCCTAAGCGAATTCTCACTTTGCACGCAATAGGAAGTAGTGTATAATATAGTAAGAAGCGATTGCGGGGAGGGACACTCATGCTGCAAAAGAAATTGCCGGTGGGGATAGAAAATTTCGAGGAAATTCGCAAGCTGGATTATTACTACATAGATAAGACATGCTTAATAGGTGATCTTTTAAGCGATGGAGGCAAGGTCATACTTTTCACCCGCCCGCGCCGTTTCGGAAAGACCCTAAACATGAGCATGCTCAAGTCCTTTTTCGAGATCGGCGGCGATAAGAGCGTATTTGACGGTACGGCCATCGCGCAGAATAAAGCACTGTGCGACGGATATATGGGCAAGTACCCTGTTGTGTTCGTGTCGCTAAAGAGCGTGGATGGATTGAAATTCGATGTGGCGTATGCACGACTGAGACGGTTGATACGCGATGAAGCGCTGCGACTGAGCGTGCTACGCACAAGCCCTTTGCTTGATGATACTGATAGAAGCTCCTACATGCGCATAATAAACGAGCAGGATACCCCTGCCGACATTGCCGGAAGTCTGCAGACGTTTAGCCGACTTTTGGAAAAACACTATGGTCAGAAGGTCCTATTGCTCATAGACGAATACGATGTGCCGCTGGATAAGGCGTACCTAAACGGCTACTACCCTCAGATGACCGATTTGATGAGGGCAATGCTGGGCGCTGCGCTCAAGACAAACGACAGCCTGTTCTTTGCCGTATTGACCGGATGCCTGCGCGTGTCCAAAGAGAGCATATTCACCGGACTAAACAACCTTATGGTGCATTCGATTTCCGATGAGAGCTTCGACGAATACTTCGGCTTCACCGATGAGGAAGTCAAAAAGTTGCTCGCCGATTACGGCTTTGAGTCGCACTACGATGAAATGCGTCAGTGGTACGATGGCTATCGCTTCGGCGGTAAAGACATCTACTGCCCGTGGGACGTGATAAACTATTGCTACGCACTGCGCAGTGATCCCGAGGCGGAGCCTAAGGCCTACTGGATAAACACCAGCGGCAACGATATGGTGCGCAAGCTGATCGACAAGTGCGATTCTGCCACCGTACAAATGGAAATAGAGCAGCTGATAAACGGCGAAACGATATATAAGGAGCTCAACGAAAACCTGACACATAGCGAGATCGATGACAATATCGAAAACATCTGGAGCCTTTTGTACATGACCGGATATTTGACTGCAGCCGATTATCCGAACGGCAACAGATATGCGCTGCGCATCCCCAACCGCGAGGTGCGCCAGATCTACACCCAGCAGGTGATGTCGTGGTTTAAGGATAAGGCAAGGGCGGAGTCGGATAAGCTAGGCGACCTCT
>CAYTOU010000317.1:0-2723 GCA_964439295.1 uncultured Oscillospiraceae bacterium | reverse complement strand
GAGTTAGAGTGCAAAGTCACTTTGCATTCTAACTCAACCTAACGGCTAACCGCTAACAGCTAACAGCTAACAGCTAAAAACCCCGTACAGAGCGATAAGCATCGCTCTATACGGGGTTTCTAAGTTGCTATTCGCGGCGACTACAACACTTACGCGTTATGCTCGCCCTTGCGGCGGATTACTACGAAGGCGGCTATGCCGATTATCATGATTGCGGCGGCGCCCATCAGGTACTTCTGCCACATGTCCTCTACGCCGGTCTTGACTATGTCGCTGGGCTCATCGGTCGGGGACTCGGTCGGAGCGGTTGTGGGCTCGACGGTGGGTTCAGCGGTGGGTTCTGCCGTGGGCTCGGCTGTCGGTTCGGCAGTGGGCTCTGCGGTCGGCTCGGCGGTGGGTGCCGCGGTCGGCGCTTCGGTCGGCATTACGGGGCGACCCTTAGAGGTATTGGTGAAGAGTACGTCGCACTTGATATCGCTATCCTTCTTATACGCGCTTATGCTCGCGCACTTAAGACCGGTGTCGCTTTCTTCATCATTTACGATCATTACATACACATCGTATACGGTCTCATCGTAATTGATGTTAGCAGTGCCCTTGACCTCGGATATTTCGTAGGTGTAAACGTCCGGGTGGTCAAACGTGAGCGGTATGGTCAGCTCATTGGTGTAGCCGGTGGACTTAACATCGATAGTCTGATCATTACCATCGGCATCGGTTATCTTGATCTGATAGGTCGCTGCTATCTGAGTGTACACAGTTACCTTCAGCTCGTCGACGGTCAACTCTTTGTACGGCGCGGCTGTCGCTATTGCCGTTGAGCACAGCAGCATCAGGCAAACCAGCACAGCACAGAATTTGGCAAGAATCCGTTTCATATTACTCAGCCATCCTTCCCATTGGTTAAAATAGCATTGGGATCACACATAAAGGTAAATATTACAGTGCGCGCGTCGGTGTACTCGGACGAGCAGGTGCTTAGCGCCAGAACCTGCACCGTATCGTCTTCATTCGCCTCGGCGGCAGAGTATACTTGATTTACGATATCCTCATCGAAGAACATCGCTTCCCTGCGCGCGTATTCGACAAGTTCATCGATATTATCATACGTCCAATTGGTGGGCTGGAATATTTCCTCTTGCGAGGAGGGAACCACCAGGCAGGCGAATATTTCAAGGTTATAAGAGCCAACGGGCGTTATCAGCGTCCCGGTATGGTTCTCATTAAAGAACGTTTCGTCCTTAAACAAATCCAGATCGCCGAACATCCTGCCGCCCTCCATGTGGTGGCCGTACAGGAGGCTATAGGTATCAGTATACTCGCGATTGTTGCGGCAGTCAAGGAATATGCTGCCCGCCAATGCGAAGTTGCCGTAAACATCGGTGTTAATGTAGCTCAGGTTAGTTTCGCCCTGAAGCACGGGCAGGTCAATGCCGGTGTTGTCGATGGTGACCCATGCGCAGACATCGGGATTGATCGCAAGCAGTTCATCAAAAGTCGGTCCGGTTTCCTCTTCACCGTCGGTCGTAACCGTGGGCTTGAGGCTCAATAGTTGCGCCTGCACGTTTTCGGCGGCGGCGTATATGCGGGAATTATCCCACAGGCAGTAGCCGGCGTAAACCCCGGCGGAGACAAGCACAACGCCCATTATGAAGCTGATAATGCCGTTGAGCAGCTTAAGCAGAGCTTTCATAACAGGTCACCCCTTTGGTTGCGAATATCGGGTGAGCCCGCCCGCGCACCCGCGCGGGCAGGTCACTAAGTCAGTAATTAACCGTTGTAAGAACGACGCTTCATCAGCATCACAGCGCCAGCCAGTACGACGATACCCATCAGCATGATGTAAGGCATGTTGTCGGTGTATACGCCGGTATCAGGGGTGCCACCCTTGTTGTTGGTTATTTCTACATGATCAGTTGCGGAATCTATCGTCTTAGAATTGTCAGACCAATCGTACGAAGCTGCATCGTAACCGCCTTTATTTCCGGTGTAATCATCCTCAGTTACGATGTAAGTCACACCATAGGGCAGATTCGTGATCTTCAACGTATCGCCGTCCTTCATGTAGAATGCTGTTTTTGTTCCAAGTGATATTATAGTGGGATTGCTAGCGTAAGAACCACCACTTACTGCGAAGGAATCAGGATACGTTTTACCAGCTTCACCCGTCAAAGTAACATTGACTTTGAAATACTTAGACTTATCGCCGAGTAGACCAGTGACAGTTTTAGTTATTTCCAGAGTTCCAGCCGAATATTCATTAGTTACTTCAGCGGTCTTAGTGCCATCAACGGTTGCAAGGTGAACAGCAGCTACACGAATGATACCGTTTTGCTCGATGGCAGTTACCTTCAGGTACAGAGGCTTGCTGTTATAAGTAACACCAGCTTTAGTGCCTGCAGTTTCGGTTATCTTGTAAGTGAAGATACCAACCTTTTCATATACAGGCAGATTCAGTTTATACGTCGCGGTTGCACCGGTATTTGTCGTCGCTGCGCCTTTATCAAACGTAATGCTGAACTTATTGTCGATGTCGTCAAAATCAGGCATATCAGCTAGGGTATAAGCGGAGTCGGAAACGCTTTCTTTTGCAATGGTGAAATTGAACGTTTCTGCAGGGCTCGTGGTATCACCATTCGTTGCCTTATATACCTTGGTTATAACAACAGATTCGTTATCTGTATGAGTGACCGGATCAGCAATCGCAACGCCGCACAGGCTGA
>CAYTOU010000316.1:0-2724 GCA_964439295.1 uncultured Oscillospiraceae bacterium | reverse complement strand
TGATATGACGAAAAATCCACTCGAACTTGCCGCTTTCCCTTTTAGAAACACACTCCAATTCGGAGGGATAACATGTCTGAAAAGTCAATCGTCAACCGCCTCACTTGGGTCAGCATACTGGGCAACATCATACTGGTGATATTCAAGATGTACGCCGGAATCGCGGGTACATCGGGCGCAATGGTATCGGACGCGGTGCACTCGCTATCCGACGTACTCACGACTATAGCGGCATACATGGGCGTAAAGCTGGCGCAAAAGTCGCCTGATCGCGAGCATCCGTACGGGCACGACAGGCTGGAATGTGCGGCATCCATGCTATTGGGCGCGATACTGATGGCCACCGGAATAGGCATAGGTTGGGGCGGCGTAAAGCAGATAATCGCCGGGCACTACGACCAAATAGCGATACCGGGCGGCATAGCGCTTGCGGCGGCAATCGTATCGATAGTCGCAAAGGAAGGCATGTTCCAATACACGCGCTACTATGCGCGCAAGATAAACTCGTCCGCGTTCATGGCTGACGCGTGGCATCACCGTTCGGACGCGCTATCATCGATAGGTTCGCTCATAGGCATAGGTGGCGCGATGCTGGGCGTACCGGTCATGGAGCCGCTGGCATGCGCGGCGATATGTCTATGCATACTCAAGGTGGCATTTGACATAATGCGCAATGCTCTGGATCAGATGCTTGACACTGCTTGTCCCGACAATTACGAAAAGGACCTAGGCGACTTTATACTACGTCAAGACGGCGTCATGCGCCTTGACATGCTACGCACGCGCAAGTTCGGCAGCATGGTATACATCGATGTTGAGATAGGTGTGGACGGCAGTCTACCGCTAAGCGCCGCGCACGGAATTGCGCAGAGTGTACACAACGCGGTCGAGAAGGCTCATCCGGAGATAAAGCACATTATGATACACGAAAACCCCGCGGCTATCGAGTGATGCGCGTTTGCCTGACTTTATTGTCCTGCGCTCAACTTTTACTAAGATAGGCGGGACAAATCGTGAAAAAGGTGCTATGCTTAAGGATAGTTGATTTTTTGCGATAACGACATCGGAGGGCGCACGAATGAAGATCGGGTTTGACAATGAACTATATGTTCACAAGCAAATGGAACACATACTCGAGCGCATGGACAAATTCGACAACAAGCTATACATCGAATTCGGCGGCAAGCTATTCGACGATTTACACGCGGCGCGCGTATTGCCGGGCTTTCAGGCGGATGCCAAGCTGAAGCTACTGAAGAACTTTGCGGACAAGGCCGAGATAATCATCTGCATACATGCGGCTGACATAGAGGCCAACAAGATGCGTGCCGACCTAGGCATAACTTACGACATGGATGTGCTCAGGCTAATAGACAACCTACGCATGAGCGGGCTGACCGTGACCAGCGTAATAATCACGCGTTACACGGGACAGCCGGCCGCGCGCGCGTTCAAGCGCAAGCTAGAGCGTCGCGGCATGCGCGCGTATCTATTCCACCCGGTACAGGGCTACCCGACCGAGCTGGACATGATATGTTCTCCTCAGGGTTTCGGCTCCAACCCGTATGTTGAGACCACGCGTCCTTTAGTCGTCGTGACTGCGCCGGGTCCCAATTCGGGCAAGCTAGCGGCGTGCCTAAGCCAGCTATACCACGAGCATCAGCGCGGCGTGAAGGCGGGCTATGCGAAGTTTGAGACATTCCCGATATGGAATCTACCGCTCAAGCACCCGGTCAACCTAGCCTACGAGGCGGCCACGGCGGATCTTAAGGACATCAACATGATCGACCCGTTCCATCTTGAGGCATACGGCAAGACTGCGGTAAACTACAACCGCGACATAGAGGCATTCCCGATACTACGCGCAATCCTTTCGCGCATAGCGGGCGGTGTGGATCTATACAAGTCGCCCACGGACATGGGTGTAAACATGGCGGGCTACGGCATAATCGACGACGAGGTTGTCCGCGAGGCATCGCGTCAGGAGATCATACGCCGTTACTGCCGCATACTTCAGGACTACAAGGTTGGTCGTGCGGACGAGGACACTCTTGCGCGCATCAATTCGATAATGCAGCAGCTAGGCCTAACCACGGCGATGCGCCGTGTAGTACAGCCCGCGCTTGACAAAGCGAAGGCCTCGGGGCATCCTGCGGTCGCGATTGAGCTAGACGACGGGCGCATAATCACTGGTCGCGCGAGCGAGCTTATGTCCGCCGCTGCGGGCTGCATGCTTAATGCCATAAAGGCTTTAGCGGGCATTGACGACAAGATGCGCCTACTCAGCCCGATAGTACTTGAGCCGATGTGCAACATGAAGCGCATGCTTGGCGTACACGAGACCACGCTAAGTCTTGAGGATGTACTAATGGCGCTATCGATATGCGCCGCCACGAACCCGATAGTCGAAACCGCCCTAAGCAAGCTAGGTCAGCTACGCGGCTGCGATGCGCACTCCTCGATAATCCTCCAGCACGCCGACGAAAGCGCCCTTCGCAAGCTCGGCGTGAACATAACCTGCGAGGCGGAATTCCCGTCCAAGGATCTTTACTTTGAATAAGGGATGAGGGGAACGCGCTTTCTTTTGAAAAAGAAAGCTGCAAAGAAAACTTTGATCTGCCTGCGGCCTTTCTGATGATGGGTTGCTGTATGCAGGCAAGGGAACGAATTATATATTGGAAGGTGCTTTTCCTTCTTTCGCTGCTGGTTTCGCCATGAGCCAGC
>CAYTOU010000315.1:0-2737 GCA_964439295.1 uncultured Oscillospiraceae bacterium | reverse complement strand
TTGGCGGAAAAGCCGCCGAAATTGCAGCTTAAGGAATTTTAGAAACACACTCTAATTTAATTAGTTAATACCGTACTTGACGGCGTCCTTTTCGAACAGCCGCCGCGCCTCCAGCACAAGGCGTTTGCTTTCGGGCGAACCATCGCGCAGCAGCCGCCGCGCCTCTTCGTGCGTTTCTTCGATAAGCTCGGCACCCGCGCTCATTAAGCCGTTCATGAGCTCGTCCGTGCCCGACTGGCGCGCGCCCATAAGCTCGCCCGCGCCGCGCTGCGCAAGGTCCTGACGCGCGATCTCAAAGCCGTCATTTGTGCGGCAAAAGCCGGTGAGCCTGTCGCTCTTTTCGGCGAGCAGGAAGCAATAGCTTTCGTACCGGCCGCGCCCCACGCGCCCGCGCAACTGATGCAGCTGGCTTAAGCCGAACCGCTCGGCGTTGACAATTACCATCACGCTGGCATTGGGCACATTGACGCCGACCTCGATTACAGTTGTAGACACAAGCACCTGCGTCTGCCCCGTGCGGAAGCGCTCCAGCACGGCATCCTTTTCGGCGGGGCGCATGCGCCCGTGTACCATTTCTATCGTAAGCCCGCGCAGGCGGCGTGTACTCAGCTCCTCATACAGCTTTTCGGCGCTGACCGCGTCGGTCTCGTCGCTGTCCTCAACCAATGGACAGACGAAATACGCCTGTCGCCCCTCACCTACGCGCGCGCGCACGAAGCCGTACAGACCCTCCAGCTTTTGCTCGGGCACGATATGCGTGCGCACCGGCGTGCGTCCGGGCGGCAGTTCGTCTATCACCGACACGTCCAGATCGCCGTAAAGCACCAGTGCCAATGTGCGCGGTATCGGTGTGGCGCTCATTACCAGTGTGTTGGGGCTATTGCCCTTTTCGGATAGGCGCGTGCGCTGACGCACGCCGAAGCGGTGCTGTTCATCGGTCACGACCAGCCCTAAGTGATTATACTCGACTCCGTCCGATATGAGCGCGTGCGTGCCTATCGCAAGATTTATGCTGCCGTCCTTTAAGCCTAAGAGCACCTCGCGCCTACGCGCGCCCAGCACCGAGCCGGTTAAAAGCGCGCAGTGTATTCCGAGCGGCTCCAGCTCCTTTTGAGCGTTTTCGTAATGCTGACGCGCCAGCACTTCTGTGGGCGCCATTAGTGCCGCCTGCCAGCCCGCCTTTACCGCGGCGTATATCGCGGCGAACGCTACCGCGGTCTTGCCGCAGCCCACGTCGCCCTGCACAAGGCGCGTCATGGGCGCGCTTGCCGCCATGTCGCTTACAATCGATTCGATCACGCGCACCTGCGCGCCGGTGGGCTTGAATGCCCAAGAGTCTATATACTTACTTAGATCGGCTCTATCCACGTCGATTACCGCGCCGCCCTCGCCGCGCGTGCGCATGGAACCCAGCGCAAGCTGGTACACGATCAGCTGTTCAAACCCCAGATACCTCTTCGCCTCGGCGAGCTTTTGGCGCGATTCGGGCGCGTGCGCCTGAAGTATCGCCTCGGAATAAGAGCACAGATTGTGCTTTTGCCTGAGGCTTTCGGGCAGCACATCGGGCACCTCGGCGGCCTCGCGCTGCACGGCGGCGGCTATCCAGGTGCGCAGGCTGTTTTCGGGTATGCCGGGTATCTTTTTATACATGGGCTCTATGCCATGACCGCGGCATATCTGCGGCGAGAGCATCTGCTTTACGCCGCGGCGATACTCCGCCCTACCCCAGAGTTTGAGCGTTTGACCTTCGTATAGCTGCTGGCTGAGCCAGGGCTGATTATACCATACGCATACTATCGTGCCGCTGTCATCGCTTATCTTTGCGCGCACAATGCACATCTTACCGAAAAAGGCGCGCTCCACATGTCCCACAATGCGCCCCTCAATCACGTCATGACGCTCAAAGCAGGTTTCGCTTATCGGGCGAATATCGTCCAGATCGCGGTATGCGCGCGGGAAAAAGTGCGCAAGGTCGCTTAGAGTATATATCCCCGCGCCCTCCAGCGCCTGCGCGCGCTTTTCGCCCACATTCTTGAGCACAGTCAGTTCGCTTTGAGCCATAATAAATGAGCCTCCTCTACGGCGCATATGCCGCGCTTTAAGTATACCATGCGCGCATTTCTTTCGCAAATGGACAGTACAAAATGCGGATAATGTCGCACCTTAAATGCAATTTGTCTTTATAAAAGCCGGATAATGTGATATAATCGGAATACAAACGATAAAAGTAAACTGATATGGGGGTCGTTACGCAATGACGGACAACAAGCAATACACAGGCAAATCCGTAAACGCCATTGTAATAAAGGACGGCAAGGTACTTTTGACATGGCGCGAGGTTGACGGCGAATACAAACTGGCACTGCCCGGCGGTCTGGCGTGCGAAAACGAAACGCCCGAAGAGACCGTTGCACGCGAGGTCAGGCAGGAAACCGGCGTATCCGTGCATCCGGTGACGCTGGCGGGCGTGTTTTTCGGAAAAGTCTGGTGCGCCGCATTCAATTGTGAGATAATGGGCGGCAAACTAACGGGTGAGGCCGAATATATCGACGTGGACGAAGTGCTGCGCCGCCGCGATGTGGACGAGCTGACCCGCCTGTTCCTGGCCGGACGCGAACGCGCGCTGGAAAAGGACGCGGTATACAATATGAAAAACGCGGGTTGTTCGCTGTACCTGTGAATTAAGCGTTTTGCATTTTTTGAAATGTAAATTTGCAAAACTTTAATCGTTAGCACG
>CAYTOU010000314.1:0-2744 GCA_964439295.1 uncultured Oscillospiraceae bacterium | reverse complement strand
CCCTACCCGTGCTGCACCCTGTGCCCGCCGTCGCGGTGAGCGGTTTGTGCGGCGGAGTAGGCGCGGCGCATTAGTGTGTCCATGGTGTCGTCGGGGTCGGCGTGCGCCATGCCGCAGGAGAAGGTCAGGCGGACATCGCCCTTGCAGAGGTCGCTGTCCATGATTTTGTTCATGCCCTTTTGAATGATTTCCAGACCGGTCTGGTCGCCCGAGAAGACCCAGAACTCGTTGCCCGCGCCGCGCGCGAAAACGTCGCATTCGCGGAAAGCGTCGGTTATCAGTGAGCCGCTCATGCGCATTAGCTCGTGCTGCGATACAGTCGGGTTGGCTTCGCATACCGCGTCCTGATTGTCCGCGCGTATGAACGCAAGAGTGCCGAAATGATGGTTGGGTCGCTCCAGTAACCGCCCCGCCTGTATGCGTAGCTCGGACGCAGTGGCAAGCCCCGTGGTCTCGTCGCACGCCGCGCGCTGACGTAGAGCATCCATGCGCTGCGCCACATCGTCAATGTCGATGAGCGTCGCCATGGCAGACGCATTGTCGCCGCTGTATTCCGGCTCGCTTAGAGTCAGCCGATACATGCGCATGGGCGCATCGGGCGCACGACGTAAACGTATGTCGCCCGAAACCTTGCCGTGCGCACTGATTAAGGCGTCGCAAAGCTTGAGATAAGCCGTCTCGTCGCGCGGATCAACTATCTCGCCCGATGATTCGGGTATTAGCAATCGGTCAAGTAGCCACTTGTCGCGCTGCCCGTCCTCGCATATCGGATGCGCCTCAAGCGCACGCATGTCAAACTCAAACGTAGGTCCGCCTAATGTACTAAGCGCCAGACGCTGCTTGCGTGCGAGCGAATCCGCCGCGCTTAAACGCTTGCTCAGCGCGCGCTCGTGATACCTATTGATGGATATAAGCGCACATGTAAGCGCAATGCCTATCAGCATTAGCTTAATCATCAGGAATATCAGTATGTACATGCTGCTTTCCGCATGAGTGCCCATGCTGCTCTGCGGCGCAATGCATATTATGTACCAGTCGTTTATGCCCAATAGCATGTAGTAGCCGCATAGCTTGTCCCCGTCCGAATCGGTGTATTCGACAACGCCGCTGCGCCCCGCCTTGACATCGGTCGAAAGCTTATCGGCGCTCGAACCATCGGCATAGTTGAGCGTGTCGGGCTGATATATGCTGCTTTGACCCGTGTAATCGCACGCCGCCTCGGGACGCAATACGTATTCGCCATCGGGCTTGAATATCGCAAAGCTGCCCGTATCGCCCATCACGGTCAGATTAATCGTTGAAGCAATCGTGTCCGACACATACACGCCGGTCATCGCGCCTATTATTTCATTATCGCGCTGTATGGCCGTGGACACGCTTATGCTATCGCCATCGGACGTAATGCTATCTGATGCGCCGCCCAGCAGCTGTGCCGCCGGCGTACCCGTGCCGCTCGCGCCCGTTGAGGATATATACGCGCCATCCGCCCGCGTCACGGCAAACTCGCATGTGGGCAACCAGTCCACCGCCGACTCAAGCACTTTAGCCGTATCATCGCTTAGGTCAATTGTGCCGTTACGCGATATAACGGCGGCGAGTCCGTCGTTTATGCGCATGAGATTATCAAAGTACGTGCACACATACCGGCTTGCGTTAGACGTGGCGTCGGTTATTATCTCTATCATATGCGTCGTTGCCGCGTTATCCATGCGCCACACGCTATGCCATGTGGACGCGACCGCCAGTGCAAGCGCAAGCGCGCAGCATACAAGTGCCGCTGCGCGCCTGTTACATATTTGCGTCATGCTATTCTCCTAACTCAAAAAGCGCGCCATCGGACTACATTGCGCGCTGAAACATATAATTTATGTGTTAACATTAACACACTTTTTCTCTCACGTCAACCGCGTTTTGCGTATAACGATACATTTTTTCAACTAAATGTTGACAATGGCGCATGCAGACTGTATAACTAATGTAAAGGACGCATTTTAACGGAGGTGCACTATGCGCATAGGATTACAAATTTCCAGTTTAAAGCCGTACATACAGACGCGCGAGGGCGTACGCGACACGTTTAAGCGCGTGCGCGAGATGGGCTACACCGACATACAATTACAATGGACGGGCGAGGACATACCGTGCGAGTTCATTGCGGGCGAGGTACGCGCGAACGGTTTTACTTGCTGGGGCACGCAGGACTATTACGATGTAGTCATGGCGCGCATGGATTATGAGATACGCGCGGCGGCGCTATACGATTCGCACTACATATGTTTAAGCGGCATACCGGATCGCTTTATGTCGCTTGACGGCATAAGTGCGATGGCTGTGGAAATGCGCGAAACTCAGTCACGGCTCAATGATCATGGCATAGCGCTCACCTTTCACCCGCGCATACGCGAATACGCTCAATTTGATGGCGAGACGGCTGTCAACCGACTAATGGATCTAGTACCGGGCATGCAACTAACGCTTGACGCGTATCACAGTGTACTTTCGGGCACGGACACGCCCGCGCTTATGCGGCGCTATGCGGGACGCATCGACATGATACATCTAAAGAACGCCGCCGCTCTAGACCCGAAGGCGTCGCTCGTTCCTGTCGGTGCCGGCGCAATCGACTTCTCCCCCATCATAGCCGCCTGCCCCGACGCCGGCGTGAAGCTACTCCTAGCCGAGCAGGAAACCTGGCAGCGCGACGCCTTCGACTGCATGGCGGAGTCGCTGGAATATCTTAAAAG
>CAYTOU010000313.1:0-2785 GCA_964439295.1 uncultured Oscillospiraceae bacterium | reverse complement strand
TCCTTGAGCTGACGAAAAATCCACTCGAACTTGCAGCTTTCCCTTTTAGAAACACGCTCTAAAATCAATTTTACCATGCTGTGGCGCACAAATCAATTGCATTGCCTTTTAAATTTATGTGCCTTAAAAAAGAGCCCACACCGACTTTGCGATGTGGACTCTTGAATACATTGTGCTTTAGACCGACTGAGCGCGCTTAATGTCCTTTAGGCGCTTCATAACGTCATTGCCGCCGCGCCCGAAGTAGTCGTGGAGTATGGAGTACTCGCGATAGAGCTTTTCATACACTTCCCTATTTTCGGGTATCGGGCGATAGACTACGTCCTTCACGCCGCCCATATGGCGCGCGGCATCGACTATGGTGTCATAGCCGCCGTTTTTAGCGCCCGCCGCGACTGCGCCGAACATGGCCGCGCCCAATGCGGGCGCCTGTGTCGAGCGCGCAATGCGGATATCATAGCCCAGCACATCGGCGTAGATCTGCATCATGAAGGGGTTCTTTTGCGATATGCCGCCGCACGCGTATATTTCGTCGATATGCACGCCGTTATTATTGAATGTATCGACTATTGTGCGCGCGCCGTACGCGGTCGCCTCGACCAATGCGCGATAGATTTCCTCGGGCTTTGTGGTGAGCGTCATGCCCAGCATCATGCCGGTCAGGTTTGCGTCGACCAGCACGCTACGGTTGCCGTTCCACCAGTCAAGTGCCAGTAGACCCGTTTCGCCGGGCTTATACTTCTGCGCCTTTTCGGTCAAGAGCACGTGCAGGCTTATGCCGCGCTGATCGGCTTCGCGCTTATAATCCTCGGGCACGCAGTTTTCGACGAACCAGTTAAAGTGATCGCCCACGCAGGTCTGCCCCGCTTCGTACCCGAACAGGCCGGGTATTACGCCGTCCTCGACCATGCCGCATATGCCGGGCACGATTTTTTCCTCATCGGACAGAATCACATCGCATGTGGATGTGCCCATTATCATTAGCATTTTGCCCTTTTCGGTAAGGCCTACGGGAGGCAATGACACATGTGCGTCTATGTTTGCGACGGCGACAGCCGTGCCTTCGGCAAGTCCCGACCACTGTGCGGCCTGCGCCGTGACATTGCCCGCATGTGCGCCCTGCGGGTATATGTCGGTGGACAGCTTATCTTCGACCAGAGTTTCAAGTCGCGGGTCGAGCGCCTTCAAGAAGTCATGGCTGGGATAGCCATCGCGCTTAGACCACATGGCCTTATAGCCGGCGCAGCAGCTATTGCGCGTTTCCTTGCCGGTCAAGAGCATTGTCACCCAGTCGCCGGCCTCTATGAAGCGATCCGCGGCGTCGTACACATCGGGAGCTTCCAGCAGTATCTGCCAGATTTTAGGCAGCATCCATTCGCTGGAGCTTTTATTGCCGTATCTTTCGAGTATTTTATCGCCTCGCTCACGCGCGACTTCGTTTATTCTATCCGCCAAATACTGTGCGCCGTGATGTTTCCACAGCATTACGTACGCGTACGGATTTGACTTATACTCATCCTTAAAGCACAGCGGTGTGCCTTCCTTATCGATTGACACCATTGTGCACGCGGTAAAGTCTATCGATATGCCCACGACATCCTTTGCATCCACGTTTGACAGGCGCAGCACTTCCTTGACGGTATAGCTAAAGGTGTCCAAGTAATCCTGCGGATGTTCAAGTGCCCAGTCGGGTTTAAGGCGCGTGCCATCGGGCAGGCACTCATCCATAACCGCGTGCGGATAGTCCATTGTGGCAGTCGCGAGCTCGCTACCGTCCGAGACATCGACCAGCAGTGCGCGCGCGGACAGCGTACCGAAGTCGACGCCGATTGAGTATTTTGTGGGCATATTACGTCCTCCCGTTTAATTCACTATATTTCATATTCAGTCTACTATCTAAGTATCGGGTGCATTCGCTCCTTATATTTTACAATATGCCGCCGTGTTTTACAACCTTGCCATCTAAAAAAGGCAATTTGCCGCGCGCAATAAGTGGCGCACTTATGTTTTATCCCAATTTTTTTATTGCTTAAACGCCGAAAGCGCGCAGTATGTGATATAATGTACGCGGATTTGATTTCGTATTATATTTTAGGAGGTTATCCCGCAATGCGCAAAATCATAGCAGTACTAACCGCGCTGTGTCTCATGCTCGTGCCTACTCTCTCGCTGGCCGAGGAGGAGTTTAACAGCAATTATTTCTGGAGCACGGACACTCAGTTCGACCTATACGATCTCGGCTTTTCGATTGTATCGCCCGACACTTGGACGCATGCCGACGACGAGACGCTTGCCGCAATGAACACCGAGGACGAGACCGACACTGCTGCTCAGCTCTCGCTCACGCCCAGCGTAATAGCGTATTTCACCAATGCCGACGCGACCGATCAGATGCTGATACTATGCGAGGATGTCGAGGATCCTTCCGCGGTCGTGACTCCGGATCAGTACATTGAGCTACTAGCCAACGACATGCTATCCTACTCTTCCGCGTCCGGCAGCACCACTACGTTTACGTACGACACCGCGAACATAACCGACGCGACGTTGGGTTCGCAGACCTTCCGCGAGATGGCGATCACCTGCTCGGACGGCAGCATACTTGACGTACTGGTATGCCACAGCGGCATTGGCACGTACTACACCTTCCTAATACAGGGCTCTTCCGACACGATAACCACCTTCGCTCAGGAATTCGTAAGCTCGGTTGTCGAAATCGAAGCGGTGGGCTAACACAAACGCACACAGCGCGCGACTGCATTCCTTGCATCGCGCGCTGTTTTTT
>CAYTOU010000312.1:0-2786 GCA_964439295.1 uncultured Oscillospiraceae bacterium | reverse complement strand
GCCACGGTCGAGGTCGAACTAAGCCCCACTACGCGCACAGTCTGACCGAAGCAGTGCTCGGCGCGGTAGGCGCAAATGAAGCGCAGTATGGCTTTACCATGGTACGGTCGAGCAGGGCTGCATGGACATAAGCCACGAAAGCGACTCCTCTACTCCGTTCGCATCGCTGTGGTGCACGCACTTTGACGAGTACGGACGGCGCTGGAGCGTGTTGCACCGCACGGCGGTTATACCGCTCGATGCACTCGATTTCCCGCTTGAAAACGCCGCGCTTGACCCGGCATGCACGTACTATGCATGGAACTTCTGGGAGGAAAAGGGCGAAATCGTATCGGACGGCAAGCTGCATCTATCCGCGCTGTCACTGGGCGCGGGCGAGGTCATAGGTCTTACACCAATTGATGAAGGCGTGCCCGCGCTTATCGCATCCGACCGCCACGTGAGCATGGACGCGGTCAGCGTAACCGCCTGCGAGCAAAAGGACGGCGAGTTCACGCTTACGCTCAAGGGCTTTGCGGGACTAAATGTGCGCTACTTCATATACGCGCCATCGCTCAAGGGCGAGATCGCGCACGTCACCGGCGCACAGGCCGCATGCGAAAAGCATGGAGATATCGCGGTGATTGCGGTAAACTTCGATGCTGAGAAGGCTGTTGTGGGGGTACGATAAAGAGCATATCTAAAGTGCTGTGAATTAATTTGAGCCGAAAACCCACTTAGGTTTTCGGCTCGATTGCTTTTCGGAATCAAATTTCAAAGTGTCAATGGATTATTATGCAGTGTGTTTGGGTAACTTATCCCATGCCATTCGCTTTCCTCATTTTTGCAAGAATCGCCGCTGCTCGCTCATCGCCTTCGTCGGCTTTCAGTGCAATTCGGGGAAAACCTTCGGGAGACAGATTCATTACGCCATTCCCAAGACGAGGTGCATCGGGAATAACACCTTCATCAGCTAGTTCATTTTCATATTCTTCCGCTTCCATGAATGCTTCCATTGCCTCCATATATCCGGCAGGCGGAGTCCAATCGCCATCGTCCTCATCATCTTCTTTCTCAAGATCTTCTACAAAAGAACCCGCCTTCTTCCATCATTTTGAATACGGCTACCTTTTGTTCCAGTTCGGGGTCGTTGATAACCTCGAGAGCCTTTTCGTACCATTTGATTGCGAGAGACATGTCATCTTCTACACCATTACCAACCTGATATGCACGGCCAATGTCACGCATTGCCAAACCATAACCTTGTTCTGCGGATTTCATACACAAAGCAAATGCCTTTTCATGATCTTTCTCAATAACATCGCCGCGGAAATAATAGCAGGCCAAGCTATGCTGAGAAGGTGCATGACCAAGTTCAGCACCCTTACGGTAGCATTCGATTGCTTTATCGACATCCTGCTCAACACCACGACCGTGCTCGTAGGCAAGTGCCAGTATCCACAAACCATCGCCATTGTTTTGAGCAGCAGATTTTTGCGCATACTCAAACGCAATTGCATAATCTGCGTCCGGGTCGGCTTGACACAGAGAATTGCCGATAAACATATACACTTCGGCCAAATCAGCCTGGGCTTGTGCATCGCCAGTAGATACAATCTTCTCAGCAGTAGCAGCTTTCTTCAGTTTTTCAATCAAACCAGGAGCGTCATCGTCACCATTCTCAGCTGCTTTTTGCAGCCAATTAACTGCGGTCTCAAAGTTGCGCTCCGTGCCAAAGCCTTTTGCGCAAAGCAGGCCCAAATTAAACTGAGCAGTAGCATTATCCAGTTCGGCCAAACGAGTAAACCAATATACCGCCTTTTCAGGATCGACATCCACCTCGTCATCGCCATTTAGATATGCCATTGCGAGTTGCTCCATCATATCCTCATCGCCATCTTCAGCCAATTCGATTTTTTCTTCTAACGGTAACATTTCATCCATCCAGCTATCCATAATTTCATTCAGATATGGACGTCTCATTTGAACACCATCGAACAAAGTAGTGCAAGCCATATCAGGGCGAGCCTTTCCAGACACCTTGTTGAACAAAAGCTCATCACCGTCGAGTTTGACGAGGAACCCTTCGGATTCAGTGTCAATATTTGAGAGTTCAGTTACAAGCTCTTTTTTCTCCGCAAATATACTTATACCTTCAATCACCTTGAGAAAAATACCTAAAATTTGTCCTGCATCTCCAATTCTACCTGTATTCGCAGTAACCTTTAACCGTTTTCCATCTTCTTGAGGTTCTTTAAACAGTTTGACGCCCAGATCAGGATTTTCAAGGGAAGCGCCCATTTCACTACGAACATATAACTTAAGCTCAATAGCTCCTTCAACCGAAGCAATCACACAATGGAATGGTTTTTCAATAACATCAAAACTGAAATTCGGCCCGACAAAAAAGGACAAATTTCCGTTGCAATCCTGTGCCTTAGCATCAACATATTCGCAAGGAACATAAAAGTGAGTCTTTTGTAAATATTTGGATTCGTTCATCTTAGCCATCCTTTCAAATAGATGTATTTTTATTATGTAGATACGAGAACGGCCCGTCTTGTATTTAGACAGATATGAGCAAGAGGTTCCTTCGGTTTTGCTTTAATGCACATTATGTGCATTAAAGATTATCAACCTTTTTATTATGCGTCTGACGCAGTATATTTTTTGTAATTCCATTCGTAAGAACGATTACAAACATAATATCCTCGTATTCATCAGCAGATACTGCACCGGTCATCCCGAGAGATGATCTTTGCCATAACACCACCTCCTCGGTTCTTTATTGTGTACTTTTACGAATT
>CAYTOU010000311.1:0-2793 GCA_964439295.1 uncultured Oscillospiraceae bacterium | reverse complement strand
CCGCAGACAGGAAAATGACATTCTTCGCAGCGGGCGCGGCGGACACGGGGCGCACGATCTTCTCGATGTGGTCGATGGGGTAGGAAACGCGGGTGTTCTCGGTGACGGACTTGTCGGCAAAGTCGATCTTGCCTTCTGCATCCAGGGTCACGTTCTCAAGCAGTGCGTTGCGCTTGATGGCGTTGTAGATGTCGGGCTCGGAATCCTTGTCCAGGTTGATAACCTTGGCATAGCAGCCGCCCTCGAAGTTGAACACGCCGTTGTCGTCCCAGCCGTGCTCGTCATCGCCGATCAGCAGACGCTTGGGGTCGGTGGACAGGGTGGTCTTGCCGGTGCCGGAGAGACCGAAGAAAATGGCGGTGTTCTCGCCGTTCATGTCGGTGTTCGCGGAGCAGTGCATGGAAGCAATGCCCTTGAGCGGCAGGAAGTAGTTCATCATGGAGAACATGCCCTTCTTCATCTCGCCGCCGTACCAGGTGTTGATGATAACCTGCTCACGGCTGGTCAGATTGAATACTACGGCGGTCTCGGAGTTCAGGCCCAGCTCCTTGTAGTTCTCAACCTTGGCCTTGGACGCGTTGTAAACAACGAAGTCAGGCTCGAAGTCCTTGAGCTCTTCCTCGGTGGGGCGGATGAACATGTTGGTTACGAAGTGAGCCTGCCATGCAACTTCCATGATGAAGCGGATGGCCATACGGGTGTCCTTGTTGGCGCCGCAGAAGGCATCAACAACGAACAGACGCTTGTTGGACAGCTCCTTCTTGGCGATGTCCTTTACAGCATCCCAAGCTTCCTTGCTTGCGGGATGGTTGTCGTTCTTATACTCATCGGAGGTCCACCATACGGTGTCCTTGGAGGTCTCGTCCATTACGATGAACTTGTCCTTAGGCGAACGGCCGGTGTAGATACCGGTCATTACGTTAACAGCGCCAAGCTCACTTACCTGACCCTTTTCATAGCCTTCGAGAGTGGGCTTGGTCTCCTCGGCGAACATTTCGTCGTAGGAGGGATTGTACACGATTTCAGTGGTTCCGGTTATGCCGTACTTCTTCAGATCGATGTTAGCCATCCAGAATACACTCCTTTTCTATATGCCGGCTGTAAAAGCCTTTATCCGGACGTTACTTAGGTAAGTCCGTACTACCCACATACTGGCACTATAATCTTACCGCACGCTCAATAAAGAATCAATCAACTTTATGAAAATTGTATGGAAAGCGATTTGGACAAATCATTCGATATGTCAGGAGCGATTCAGGTGCGCATGAACCGCGTTGGACAGCGCCGCCAGCTCGTTTTGCGTAAGCGCCTCGCCGCGGACGTTCTTATTTAAACCCGCATCTTCCAGCACCTGCGCCGCCTCGTCGCGGCTTAGCGAAAACGCCGCCGACAGGTTATTGAGCATGGTCTTGCGGCGCATGAGGAATGCCGCCGACATGGTCTTATGCAGCGTGTCTATGTCATCGATTTGTGCGGGCGCGGCCTTGGGTGTTAAGCGCAATAGTGTCGAATCCACATGCGGCGGCGGCGTGAACAGCGTGCGCGGCAGCTCCATAGCCGCCTCTATGTCGTAGTGCCACTCGAGTAGCGCGCTCAGTAGGCAGTACTGCTTTTGCCCCACGCGCGCCATTATGCGCTCGGCGGCCTCGCGCTGCACCATTATGGTCAGCGAGTCGAACTCAGCATCACTCTTTGCAAAGCGCGTAAGCACGTCGCTTGTTATATAGTACGGCAGATTGGCAGCCACGCGCAGCGCGCCGCCCTCTGCGCGCATGCCGCTTAGCTCCTCATGCAATTCGTTTAGATCGCACTTGAGTATGTCGCCGAACCTAAGGCGCACGTTTTCGTTTTCGCCCAGCAGCGACTTGAGCACGGGCTCCAAGTTCTTGTCCACCTCGACCGCCATTACGCGCGCGCCGCGCCGCACCAGCGCCGCCGTGAGCGTGCCCGCGCCCGGACCTATCTCCAGCACGGCATCGCCCGCCTGCGCGCCCGAACACGCCGCGATTTCGTCCACGACATTGTCGTCCATTATGAAATTCTGTCCCAGTCTATGCGAAAAGCGGAAATCCTCCCTGCCCAGCGCGCCCTTTGCGCGCGCCTCGTAACTCAGATCGTTCAATGTGCATATTCCTCCGTTCGCGCTCAATTATATCATCTGACCGCCGACTGCCGCGCGCCGCCGTGCGTTAAGTTAAAAGGGCGCGGGCGCGTGGAACTCCTTGCCCGCGTATGTGCCGCTCGTAAACTTAATTCTTTCGCACCACAGGCGCTGATACGCCGCGCCGTAGCGCTTGTTTGCGTTGCGGTCGCCGTACCGGTCATCGCCCAAAACCGGATTGCCGATGTGGCTGAGCTGCGCGCGAATCTGATGCGTGCGCCCGGTCTCAAGATGCACGCGCAGGCGCGATATGTCGCCCTTTTCAAGCACCTCATACTTTAGTATCATCGTAAGCGCGCCCTCGCGCGGCGAATCGTATACGCGCGTCAGGCTCTCCTCGGACGACTTGAGCGCGTAGTTTACAAGCCGCGCGCTTTGCTTTTCGGGCGTGCCGACCACCTGACACACGTACGTCTTTTCGACATTGTGGTTTGAAAACGCGTCCATCAGCTCATCGCGCATGCTTTCGTCAAGCGCGATGGGCATTACGCCGCCGGTATAGTGATCCAAGCGATTGACCAGATACGCCGTGCCGAACATCTCTTGCACGCGGCTTTCCAATGTGTCTTCGCCCAGACCCAACGCATCGCGCTGGCAGGTGAGTCCGGCGGGCTTTATGACGATTGCAAGGC
>CAYTOU010000310.1:0-2815 GCA_964439295.1 uncultured Oscillospiraceae bacterium | reverse complement strand
CCCCCGCACTCTAACTCAAGCTAACGGCTAACCGCTAACGGCTAACAGCTAAACACACAAAAAAGCTGCGCCAGAACGCATTGCATTCTAGCGCAGCCCATACTCAATCGCCTATCAAGTCGTCGCGTCAGCGGCTTCGTCGTTCGCTTCTTCGGTAGCTTCTTCAGTCGCTTCCTCGGTCGAATCGTCCTCGGCGGCTTGCTGCTCCAGCAGCAGGCCGTTTATCTCCAGTGCCTCGTTATACCACTGGTCGAAAGTGCCATCGCTCTTGATGCGGTCGATGTAGTTATTGATGACCTCAAGCAGGCTATCGTTATCGCCCTTATTGACGGCAACGGCAACGCCGGAAGAGGTGAAGTCTATCGGCACATCGCTTATCGCCAGGTCGGTGTACACGTTCATGTAGGACTTACCTACTATATCGGTGCAGACAACGCCTTCGATATTGCCCTGAGTCAGCTCCATCATGAGCAGCGGAACCTTATCCAGCAACATTGCCTCGCTCTCGGTGAACTGCTCTTCTACAACGCCCTGCTGTAGAGACCCCAGCTGTGCGCCCACGGTTGTGCCCGCGAAATCGGCGGTGGTGTGGTACTTATCCAAATCGGCGGCGCGCACTATGACGACCTGAGTGCCGATATAGTACGGGGTGGAGAAGTCGACTACCTCTTCGCGGTCGGGCTTAATCGCCATACCGGATATGATGCAGTCAATCTCGCCCGAGCGCAGTGCGGTGATGAGTCCGGCGAAAGACTGATCGCTTATGACCAGCTCAACGCCCAGCTCTTCGGCCAGACCGCGTGCCAGATCCATTTCAAAGCCGCAGAGCTTCTCTTCGCCGGTTTCGGGATCGGTGTAGTAGAACTCGTACGGTGCAAACGTCGCCTCGGTACCCACGACCAGCTTACCTGCGGCCTTTATATCGTCCAGCTTATCCGCAAATGCAGTCGTGCAGCCCAGCAGCATCATAATGCTCAAGACAACGGCCAGTATCTTCTTCATAATCAATTGCCTCCCATCGACTAATTATGCGTTACCCTCGCCTGTTATGTGCATGATTATACTTTACCGCATTAGCGTTGTCAACCGGTGCGGCGCACATTTTACAATGGTTTAGCAATTTAGCGTGATAAATTGAGCGAGCGGACTTTATGGCATAACTATGGTTTTACATAAGATGAGCAGTAGTTTGTGTGCCATATGATTGACAGACGTGTTAATTGGTTATAAAATCACCCTGTAAAGGGGATCTTAATGCATTTCAAGAGAAACACGAACAGGAAAGAGGGAACGAGGTATGCTATTGCAGGTTTTGATACTGCGCCATGTCGAGCTGCTGCACGATCTGCTGAGCGCGTTCACGGCTGCCGGATTGCAGGGTTCTACGGTACTGGACTGTGACGGTGCGTTGCAGGTATTGGGTCAGGTATCTGACGATGCGCCGCCCATATTTGCGTCGCTGCGCAAGTTCATGAATCCGGATCAGGAGCACAACAAGCTGGTTTTGACCGTACTGAGCGAAGATCAGTACCCCAAAGCACGCCAGGCCGTAGCCGATGTGATCGGCGACATAACTGCGCCGGGCACCGGTATAATATTCACCGTGCCAATCACGAATGTAGAAGGACTGGCAAAGAGGAAAAATGGATAATGCAATATTTTGTCTTGCGATTGCGTTGGGCTGCGGCTTGCTGTTCAACCGCATCGCAAAGAAGGTCGGGCTGCCGAACGTAACGGGCTATCTGGTTGCGGGACTTATAATAGGCGGCAGTGTACTTAAGATAATACCGTTTGAGATGGTAGACAGTCTAAACGACATAGTAACTGTTGCTCTGGGCTTCATTGCCTTTTCAATCGGCGGCGAGTTCAAGCTCAGCCACATACGCAAGCTAGGCTCGCGCATAATCACGGTCACCTGTTTTGAGGCATTGACTGCGGTAGTATTGGTTGACATAATGCTGTTGATATGCGGTTTCCCGGCTGCGGAGTCGATTGCGTTAGGTTCGATAGCCGCCGCGACCGCGCCCGCCGCGACCTTGATGGTTGTACGTCAATACAAGGCGGACGGTCCCGTAACCCGCACGCTATTGCCGGTTGTCGCAATGGACGATGCTGTCTGCCTTATGGCGTTTTCGATATCGGTATCCGTTGCCAAGGCGCTTGACGCGGAGGGCGGCATAAACTACGCGAGCATGCTACTCAGCCCGATCATCGAGATATTCGGCGCCATACTGATAGGTGCGGTAATAGGTCTGATTCTGACCTACTGCCTACGCTTCTTCAAGTCGCGCGCGAACCGTTTGACTCTAGTCATATGCGCCGTATTCCTGGGCACTGCGATAGCGGACATGTTAGGTCTAAGCTCGCTTTTGCTTTGCATGATGATAGGTGCCATGGTTGCCAATCTATACAACGACCTAGACAAGCTACTTGACGTTGTAGACCACTGGACGCCGCCGCTCTTCCTACTATTCTTTGTACTTTCGGGCGCCGATCTTGACCTAAGCGTTCTGCCGCATGTAGGTCTGATGGGCATCATATATCTGGTATTCCGCTCTCTGGGCAAGTACTTCGGTGCGGGCATTGGTGCGCGCATAACTCACTTTGAGCCCAATGTACAGAAGTACCTAGGCGTTGCGCTACTCCCGCAGGCCGGTGTCGCAATCGGTATGACCACCATCGCCGCCGTTGAGCTCCCTCAGTACGGCAGCGAAATCCGCGCCGTCATACTCTGCGCTACCCTCATCTACGAACTTCTGGGCCCCGTACTCACCAAAATCGTCCTCACCCGCGCCGGCGAAATCAAGCCTGCTAC
>CAYTOU010000309.1:0-2847 GCA_964439295.1 uncultured Oscillospiraceae bacterium | reverse complement strand
GCTAACCGCTGGCGCGCGCGCATGCGCGCGCCCTACATCGCGCTCTTGATTATCGATGTCACGAAGTTGGACTCAAGGAAGTGCGCGCCCAGCTTAGACGCGTTTATATAGTCACTTATCGCCTGCACGGGCAGTGCGGTCAGCAGTATGGGCACTAGCGTAAACAGCAGGTACACGAAGAAGTAACCGCGTGCAAAGCCCAGCACGCCGCCGGTCAGCGCGTCCAAATGCTTAAGCGCCGGGAAGCGGAACACGTAGTTAAATAGCCTGATGACCAGGTTAAGCGCCACAAAGCACGCCATGAACACGACAAGGAAGCACAGCACATCGACTACGACCGTGCCAATCGTCTGATTGACGTAATCGCCGACGGTGCTTAGGTCAATGCCCGAAAACGCGCCCGAGGCTATATTTTGTTTAAGCAGCTCATCAAACGGCGCGGGCAGCGATATCGCGTCTATCGCGCGCTCAATCACATCGCTTGACACCAGCGATATATCGGTGCGCGCCACGCCTGTGCCCAGCTTAGACGCGGCATCGGTATAGTAATTGAGCGTAGTCATGACCGACGAATTGCTAAGCAGCGAGTTTGCTATGGACGGGTATATCATATACGACAGCGCCCAGGACACAAAGAAGCTGGCCGTGGACAAAAGCGACGATATAAACCCGCGATACATGCCCGAAATCACGGCAATCGCTATCATGGATATTATAAGCAGATCTACTATGTTCATATTCAATAACCTTTCGTATTCGCGCGGCATGCTTTATGGCAGTTTAACCAGATACACGCGCTGATCGGACACCACTACCGCCACGCCGTTACCGGTGAAGCCCACCACCTGATCCACGTACAGCGGCAGAGCGTATGCAAGAGTTTCACTACTGCCATAGACGGTTTTGAAGGCGTATTGGTTGCTTATTGCGTATGCGGCCTCGCTACCGGCGTATATGCTCATGCAGGGCAGTTGGAAATGCACCGTATAATCGTCGGATTCGGTTATAACGCGCATGTCCTTTATGCTAATCGTATCCTCAAGCTGGCGGGTAGGCGCGAACAGGTACGCCTGCGCATTAGCGCTGACCTTACTATCCATAAAGTACCAGCCGTACACGAGCGTTTCCGAGCCGCTTGTCTGCTTACCGGTGTATGAGTAGCTACTCATATTATTGGTACCTATCAGCACCAGATCGTTATTCTGCAGCACGACCTTATAGACGACCTGAGTTGAATCGGGTATTGAGCCGGTCTGGAAGCGTGCGGGCTGATACGTATCCACCTGAGTCAAGGGCACTGTGCCTTCTGTATTGAGCGTCATGACCCACATCATATTGCTATCGCTAAAGAAGCCATAGTCCAGCAGGGTCAGCGATGACATATCGACCGTATCGATTACCTTACCGTTATACTCGATGACCTGCAACGCGTTTGAGCCGTTTACGGTGGTTTCGACGGCGGCATAGTTTGCGCACATTGCGCAGGAGCGAATATCGCTTGACATGGTTGAGGTATACAGCATATTACCGTCGCGCCCTATCAAATAGAGCTTAGACCCCTGCCATGCCGCCACGCCGCTTTGGCACACGCGATAGTCGGCGTCATCGCCCAATGTATGCTGCCAGACGATCTCGCCGCTTTCGTCATAGCAATACAATTCGCCATCGACGTAGAAGTATATTCTATCGTCGTCGGTCTGCAAATTATCTATCGAGCTACAATTAAGCGGTATGGGCGCGTCGTCGGCCTTATTTGCGGTATGAGCGCACGCGTACGCCGCGGCGATTATGCCCAGTGACACGAGCAGCACCAATGCAAACACGAATATGCGCGTATTCCGATTATATGTTTCCATACTATATTTCCCTCCAACAAGCGCCTTTTCGCGCTGCAGCCGCACTGCACCCGTATCCGTGCGCGGCGTATACGCTACTACGCAAAAAACATACGTCGCAGCAGCAATCTCAAGATGTAATAATTCAATGCCGCGTGCTTTAATTCCTTTTAATTTGCTTAAGCTTTTTTCCATTTACCGCAAACTTAAAAAAGGCGCCCACTGAAATGCAAATTTAGCGCGACATTGCTTGCTTATGCTGTGCCATATGGTACGATATAATTAAACTCACTCGGTAAATCAAAACCACAAGGCAGGGGCAATACATGAAGGAAATGCTTTTAAGTGCCGCGCGCGAATGCGGCATATCGATAGATGATGACATGGCCGTGCGCATGGAAACTTACTGGAACTACCTAAAGCAAGTGAACGAGAGCATGAACCTAACCCGCGTTTCATCTGACGAAGAGGCGGTAAATCGGCACTTTATCGATTCGCTTATACCGCTAAAATTAAACTTAATCCCCTCGGGTGCGCGGGTATTAGACCTAGGCAGCGGCGCGGGCTTTCCCGGTCTACCGCTTGCGATAGCGCGAGCCGACATACGCATGGTGTTAATGGACTCACTAACCAAGCGTGTGAATTTTTTGACCGATGCCGCGCAGCGCGCGGGCGCAAGCGCGACCGTGACTGCGATTCACGCGCGTGCGGAGGAAGCGGCGCGCGGCGACATGCGCGAGGCATTTGACATTGTCACCGCGCGTGCGGTTGCGCGCATGAACGTATTATGCGAGCTAGCGCTTCCGTTCATACGCGTAGGCGGCGCGCTGATTGCGTACAAAGGCGCGGCGGCGCAAGAGGAATTAGACGAGGCGCGCACCGCCATCCGTCGCTTAGGCGGCGGCAATGCCACCCTACTCCCCGCCGGCATACCCGGGCGCGACGAATACATCATTGTCGTCAAAAAGCTCTCCCCCACCCCCAAGTCCTTCCCCCGCAAGCCCGGGGAAGC
>CAYTOU010000308.1:0-2871 GCA_964439295.1 uncultured Oscillospiraceae bacterium | reverse complement strand
GAGAGAACGGAGTGAAAAACTATTAGCACGGTTCTTGTCCCACTCAAAACGCTGATAGAAGAATTAAAGGAAGACAGAGCTAAACTTGATGAGATTCTGTCTTCTTTTTCTTGCGAGCGTGATCATGATATACAGGATTTCCTAAAGAATAAAGCGGTGGATTTTGAGTGTTTATCAAAAGCCCGAACATACCTGATTTGCGATGAAGATGTGCTTATCAAAGAGGGCAACATACTGTTGCTTGGATATATATCGCTTGCACTGAAGGTATTGCACGTTCCGGATGGATTTTCCATACGCAAAAGGAAAGAACTTGACGGCTATCGCGGGAAGATACGAGATGAATTGATAACGGATATACCATGCTACCTCATAGGCCAGTTAGCGCGCAATGACGGCATTACTCACGACCAACTGACGGGTCGCGATTTAATAGATGAAGCACATCGCATTATCATGGAATCCGTACAATCAGTCGGCGGAAGGTTTATGATGATCGAGTGCCACAACGAGGAAAAGCTATTGAAGTTTTACCGCGCTAATGGGTTCAGCGAGATTGCAGATGAGCCGGACGGAGATCTTCCGATGATCCAAATGCTGTGTAAGATTGTCGATTGACCAATTACGTTGTAATTCGGGACCAAAAGGTCGCAGGTTCAAATCCTGTCACCTCGACTTTTCACCCCTTCGGTTTCTTTGGAAGCCGGAGGGGATTTTTTTATCGTGCGATTAGCATTTATTCAATTGAGCCATACGATTATTTATCGGCGATTTGAGAGAACATTTCACGAATTCGATTGATAAAACTTCAATTTCCGAGTATAATTGAACTACAAGGGGTGATGATTTGTGCTGTTGTACTTTAAGGTGAGGAATTACAGATCTATTCGCGATGAAGCTGTACTGGATATGGAAGCTGTCAGCCTCAAAGACTCAGCCGATATACTGCTGCCGTTTGGAAAGAACAGTTATCTTCCGACCGTCGCCGTGTATGGCAAGAATGGCGGTGGTAAGAGTAATCTGATCCGCGCAATGTGGCTGGCGGTTCAGTTTATTTGCAATGCGCAGAAGACACAGACCGAACGCGCGTCTGTTCCTGTAAGACCGTTTGCACTGGACGATTATTCGTGCAATGAGCCTACTTCATTTGAATTCTGCTATGTCCTTGACGGTATTAAGTATGCATACGGCTTCTCCGCTACGAAAGAACGGATTGTTACCGAATATCTAAAGACTTGGCCTAACAAGCGCGAATCCGTGATCTTTGAACGCAGTATGGACGAGTTTTCTTTTCCGGAAAACGGCGAAAAGAAACGTAAGAAGCTGATCGCCGAAGCTGTCGCTAAAAACCAACTGTTCTTTGCAATTTCCTGCACAATGAACTATAAGCCGTGCATTGAAGCTATGCGCTGGTTTCGCGAGAAGATCGTGTTTTCACGCGACTATACTGATATCAACAGGAATCTGTTGGAATTCAGTGAGGATGAAGCAATGCTGCAAGCCATTGTTTCCGCCGCCAAGGCCGCGGATTTAGGTATACAGGATATGCGATTTGAAATCAATAATGTCGAATTGGATATTGATAATCCCTCTGTCCCCAAGCAAATTCAGGGCATGCTTGCTGCGCTTCGGGGCTTTAACGATGCGCTGAAGCAGAACGGCAATGAAGCTGAAATACGATTGCAAGGCGGCGAACTCAAGAGTACGACATACCATAGCGGAACAAAGCAGGATGGTACACAAGATATATTTGAATTGCAATTAAGCGATGAATCCGATGGTACACGCCGATTAATGGCTCTGGCGCCGGCGATTGAAAGTACAATTCGGAACGGTGGCGTTCTTATAGTTGACGAAATTGAAAGAGAACTCCATTTGGTACTGATTGAGTACATCCTTAATCGCTATCATCATCAAAATCCTCAATGCGCCCAGATGATCTTTACAACGCATGAAACGGCATTGCTAAGCCGTGGAACGCTGCGAAGAGACCAGATTTACTTTATTGACAAGGACAACGATACCGGTGCAAGCAATGTGTATTCGCTAGCGGATTTCAATGTGCGCAATGACATGAATATACAAAAAGCGTATATGTTGGGCAAGTTTGGCGCAGTTCCTCGCGTTGAGGGGGTGAACTGATGGCAAGGGCGATAAAGAAGCGCGAGCCGATAAAGGCAGTATATGTTTTCTGGGAAGGTGAAAGCGAACAAGCATATACAAAGTTCTTGCGCCAGCACTATTTGAAAAACGCGGTAATACAAGCCCATCACGAAAAAGGGACGTTCGCAACGGCTAATGCATACTTCCGCGGAAATCAACGCTTTAAAGAAAACCTAGAAGAGCTTGATGAGCTGTGGTTTTTCTTCGATACAGAGGTCGAAAAGGGGCAACAGTGGAAAAAATCCATGGCTTTGCTGGATGGAATAAAGAAAAGCAGGAAGAAGAACCCAATTACAATTCGGCTGCTGATGACAAGCTGCTGCGTCGAATATTGGTTTCTGCTCCACTACAAAAAGACGGCTCCATCTATGGCAACACCGGCTGATAAAGAGCGCATTATGGAAGAACTGAAAAAGCAGGTGCCTAACTACAGAAAAGGAGATTTTGAGGCAACGAATCGGATTGCTCAAAACTACTTGACCGCTATGCAAAATGGAAGATGGACACTTGAACGCTTAAAAGGTGATGGAATGCCGCAAGACGGTGCCGCTCGAGACGAATGGCTGTTTTCGGGAACACATACATTCACGACAGTACACGAGGCACTCGAATGGCTGGAGTCACTCACAACATAGAATAAATCAATCTCCCCCAAATCCCCATTCAATTCTTAACAAACCCGCGATATAATTATCAACGGTAATTACA
>CAYTOU010000307.1:0-2884 GCA_964439295.1 uncultured Oscillospiraceae bacterium | reverse complement strand
CCGAAATATTTCGGGGCCGGCATTTTATTGCATGCGTCTACTTTTATTGCATGCGACTACTTCTTCTCGATGAACGCGCACACGCGATCGCGGAAGTCCTGCGTCTGCATGCAGTCGGCCATCGCTCGCAACGACCTCGTTTTCGTACGAATCCTGAGCAGAAAAGGGCTTTTTGACCAATTCGCGCGTTGATTCATGCATTATTGCCGAGTTGAACACTATCAAGGGGCGCGCATTCCAAGGAGCCAAGAGTGAAGCACATCAAAGTCGTCGCGGCAATCATCAAGCAAGATGACGCAATACTCGCTACACAACGTGGTTATGGCGAATTCAAAGACTGGTGGGAGTTTCCCGGTGGCAAGATCGAGCAAGGCGAAACGCCTGAAGAGGCGCTTGTACGCGAAATACAAGAGGAGCTTGACGCAAACATCACGGTAATTCGCCCCGTCGTTGATGTGTCCTACGACTATCCGGAATTTCACCTCGATATGCGCTGCTACCTCTGCGAGCTCACAGATGAAACCGTGACGCTTCTAGAGCACGAAGCCGCAAAGTGGCTTTCCCACTCCGATCTCAATACGGTCAACTGGCTCCCGGCAGACGAAAGCGTGGTTGCCGCCATTTTGGAGCAGAAGATTCTCTAGCATTCGAAACAAGGCGTCACACGCGAAACGCAGCCATGCGCGAAGCTTGGGTACCCAAATGAAGACTACGCCCGTATCACCGCTATCAGGGCTTTCCCTATTGCCTCGATAAAACACTCGCTAGGCACCCTTAATTGGCTGCAATGCCCGCGGCATCCGCTTCAGCTTCCTCATCTAAATCGCTGAGGAAATAGTCATAGAGATCGGGGCGTACCGGGTTCTCAAGCCAATAGCCAATCTCGACAGCACTCTTCGTCGAGCCTTTCATCACGAACTCGCTGAAATAGCCAGTTGGATGCATCTCCCCCAGAAAATAGAATTCGGTACTGTTGTCCTTGTCTTCCAGGTTTTTTCTAATGAACAAATAGCAACGCATGCCGTTAGCCTTGGCGTTCTTCAAGCGTTCGATTTCAGGAGATTTGCTCGTACGATTGCTCTTGGAGATAGCAATAAGCTCTTTATCAGATACAAAGCGGTCCTCATACAGAGTGGTCACGCTTAATTTCGAAGCATCCTTGTCGTAATTGATGAACACCGGGAAGGTATTGGTGTCTTTGTCGTAAAAATAGCCGCCGATATTCTGGTAGTTCGGCTCTTCCTTCCAGCAGAGCAAGCGGCTAATTTCCTCTCTCGTATATTTGGCGTACAAGACCAAATCGGTGTCTTTATACGTTTCGGAGTAGAGCCGCTCATTACGCGCGAGGCCAAACTCGATCGCATCAAGCACCTGCTTCCGGAAATCCTCGTTTTGTAGGGCATTCGCAAAACCCTTGGACAAAGCAAGACCATCTGCCGTCTTGCGTAGGAGCGCGACCCCCCGCGTTGAGAAATCGCCCAGCAGCATCCTTTGCACTGAAAGCGCCCGTCGTGCCGCAACGCAATCAAGGCCTGAAGTCTCTACGCTCACTGCGGCTTCGATCGCATCCTCGCGCAAAGAGCCGTCAACCAGTCGCTTAAGCACGCTAAGGTCTTCTCGCCTTTTGCCCGTGGCAAGCCTCTGCGAAAGGAACTTGAGCATCTCAAGTTGGCCATCATCGAACGCAAACCCGCAGTCCTTCTCGTATTTCTGCAGATAGGCGGCGTACGAACCGTACTTGTTGATGATGATGAGCGGATCCATCGACTCGTTCTCATCAAAATCCAAAAGCGAGGGAATGCGGCCAAGCACTTGCTTCAAATGCTGGTATTCGCCCCGTATGAGCTTCGCGTCGCTAAAGCGCCCTTCCATAAGAGCCTTGAAAATACGCTTCTCCGAAATGCGGTCAAAGCTGATGGTGGAAGCGCCCGGGATAACCGAATTGCCTTCTTTCACGATCCTTCGCAGATTGTCCTTGTTGTACGTGCGGTCACCCGCGAGCGCCATGGGGACAATGTAATTCCGCTGGTAGTTTCCGATGAAGTCAAGCACCATGGCGTAATCTTTGCCCTCGCATTTGCGCAGACCACGGCCAAGTTGCTGAATGAACACGATAGGGGATTCGGTTCTTCTCAACATGATGATCTGATTCAGCGAAGGAATGTCGATGCCCTCGTTGAGGATGTCGACCGAAAATATGTACTGAAGCTCACCGCTCTCGAGCCGCGCTATCGCACTGTCGCGTTCGGCATCGCTTGTCCCGCCGCTAATGGCGACCGTGCGGTACCCCCGATCGTTAAACAACTGGGAGAGCTTTTGAGCCTCTTCGTTACGGCTGCAAAATATAAGCCCGCGGCGATCGTTCTTCTCGACCGAATATTCCTCGATCTTGCTCGTAACATGGCTAACGCGCTCTTCTGAGGTCAACTTCCCAAAGAGGCTCACATCATCCACTGCCTCGTCGTCAATCTCTAGATCCGCGATACCGAAATAATGGAACGGCGCAAGCATGTCGTTTTCCAAGGCATCCTGCAAGGTAATCCGGTATGCGATCGTATGGTCGAAAAGCTGGTAGACATCGTAGCCATCGCTACGAGTGGGCGTTGCGGTCATGCCCAAGCAAAAACGCGGCGCGAAATGCGAAAGGACGCGCTGATAGCTTTCCGCCCCTGAACGATGAGCTTCATCGATAATCAAGTAGTCGAACTCATCCGGCTTGAAATCACTCAGATGCCGCGCAAGGGTTCCCACCATCGCAAACACGCACGTTCCCTGGGGATGCGCGGATTGTCCCGCGTAAAGTTCGTAACTGTAACGGTTCCCAAGAACGTCTTGAAAACTCTCGAGAGACTTGGAAAGGATACGCTTGCGGTGCGCGATAAAG
>CAYTOU010000306.1:0-2907 GCA_964439295.1 uncultured Oscillospiraceae bacterium | reverse complement strand
CGTCCGTGAGCATATGATAACACCCATTGCTTAAATTCGTCTGAAATTTGGCGCGTGCGCGCCAGCTGTTAGTGGTTAGCGGTTAGCCGTTAGCTTGAGTTAGTATGCGGGGACGGGTTAGTGACTAGTGACTAGTAGGCGAGTGACTAGATTGAGTTAGTGCGCGAGGGGGACGGAGTGTGCGTGGTTACGAGGGACTAGGGAATAGGGATTAGGGAATAGTTTGAGTTAGTGTGCAAGGTGCTTTTCAAAACTAATATTCTATTGCCTGTTTCATGATTTGCGCACCTTATTGACGCTATAATGAGTTAGAATGCTAAGTCACTCAGCATTCTAACTCAAGCTAATCACTGACCACTGACCACTGATCACTACCCCCGCACAATTCAAAGCTAACCGCTAACGGCTAACAGCTAATACCCGCAATTGCTATAGTCCAGCCCGCCGAGTACCTCTGCTATCGCTTCAAGCCCCGACTTGTCGCTTTTATCAAAGCGACCTTTGTGCGGGCAGTCTATGTCGAGTACGCCTACTAAGTGACCGGCGCTGCGGAGGGGGACTACTATCTCGGACGCGGATGCGCTGTCGCAGGCTATGTGCCCCGGAAAGAGGTGCACGTCCGGTACAACCTGAGTTTGTCCTTCGGCAATGGCTGTGCCGCATACGCCGCGACCCACGGGAATGTCGATGCACGCGGGCTTTCCGACGAATGGTCCAAGCAAAAGCGCACCGTCGTGCATTAGGTAAAAGCCCGCCCAGTTCACATCGCCTAAAGCCTCGTATATTAATGCCGCCGCGTTGGATAGGGTGGATATAGCGTGCCGCCGCTCGTCCATAAGCGCCTTGATCTGATCCAGTAAGAGCGGGTACATCTCCGACTTGTCGCGCGGAAATGTTGCATTGGGTTCTGACATAGCCTTCTCTCCTTAATTAAAATAAATTCGGTTTAGTCTATCTCGGCACCGAATGGCGTTAATGCTAAACTCGATATCTTGAAGCATTGCTTGCCAAAGGGTATGCCTACGATTGTTATGCATAGTATAATGCCGCAAACAGCCGCTAAAGCCGCTATCTCTAAGCCGCCGAATAGTAGCCAAAGCGTGTTCATTATCGCGGATCCCGCGCCGCCGCCCGGGTATACGTCGCGCCCGAACGGCGCCAAGGATAACTGCGCCAGCTTAAAACATTGCACACCCACAGGTATGCCTACAATGCTTACGCACCATATCAGCCCCACAAATATACAACATAAGGATAGCCATAACCCCACAAATACGACCCATATTATGTTGCCAATAGCACGCATGCTAATCGCCTCCTGTGCTATTATAACATGAATATGCAAGTTTAATCATTAATGTGGGATTAGACATCATCAAAAAAACGGGGTGGTATTAAACCGCCCCGTCACATGTGGTGCTACTTTCGGATGCGCAGCGCGCCTTGGGCTTTGAACAAGTGCATGTGGTCAGCGCATCCAGTATGTCGTATACGCTGTCGCAGCCCTCGCGGCTGAGCGAATAATACGTCCATCGCCCCTGCCGCCGCGCCATGACTATGCCGCATGAGCATAGTAGGTTCATGTGGTATGATAGCGTGGGCTGACCTATGCCCAGCTCGTCCTGAAGCCGACACGCGCAGTGCTCGCCGCAGCGCAGTAGGCTGATTATCTTCAGCCTGTTTTCATCGGCAAGTGCTTTGAATAGTGCCGCCTCACGCTCGTACATCGTCCGCCCTCCGCATATGTGTTACACTATTTCGGGTATGTGTATTTCGACTTCGTGCCCGCACTGGCTGGAGCGGTATATGCCGTCCAGTATGGCCTGGTTGTATATAATCTCCTGCCACGGTATCGGGCTGGGACCGTGCGTCTTTATGGCATCGGCGAACGCGCGTACTTTGCGGTAGAAGCGGTCGTTCTCGTTGGGCTTGAGCGGTATCTGCGTGCACGCGGTTTCGCCGCATACATCGTGATAGAGATATACATCGCCTATGGTGCCGTCCCATGCGCCGCCCCAGTTGAGCTCGGGATGCGGGGACTTGACCTTCAGTCCGCCTTCGGTGCCCATGAAGAGCGTGTCGCCCATCGTGTCCATATGCATGGCCCACGACATGCGGAAGTCCATGACCAAGCCGTCTTCAAATCGTATCAGTGCCACGGCAAAGTCGTCAACCGAGAACACGTCCGAATTCTTGCAGTAGCGCGGATCTTTTCCGAAATAGTCGGCGGTGTATGCCGATACGGTCACGGGCTTGCGGTAGCCGATGGAGTTGAGCGCCATGTCCAGTCCGTAGCAGCCAATGTCCGCCAGGCAACCTACGCCCGCGGTCTCCTTCTGCAAAAACGTAGGTCCGGGTATGCCACGCCTGCGTCCGCCGCCGGTCTGTATGTAGTATATGTGACCCAGCTGACCCGAGCGCACTATGTCCTTGACCATCTTCATGTTGGGATCGTAGCGCGGCTGGAAGCCTATGGTCAGTATCTTGCCGGTGCGCACCTGCGCGCGCGCCATTTCAACCGCCTGCTCCAGCGTCACCGACATCGGCTTTTCGCAGAGCACATCGCAGCCCGCCTCCAAAGCGGCTATGGCACACTCGGCATGAGTGGAGTTGTACGTGCATACAGATACGCCGTCCGGCTTGAGCGCAAGCACTTCTTCCTTGCTCTCAAACGCGGGCACATCGTTTAGTCCGAATTCGTCCAGGAACGCGCGCGCCTTGCCGGGCACAATATCCGCCGCACCTACGATTTCGATATCGTCCATCTTGAGATAGCTGGACATGTGCTTGTGTGCAATGCCGCCGGTGCCGATGATGCCAATGCGTATTTTATCCAATTGTTTGCGCCTCCCGTTAATGTAGAGTGTGTTTCTAAAAGGGAAAGCTGCAAGTTCGAGTGGATTTTTC
>CAYTOU010000305.1:0-2928 GCA_964439295.1 uncultured Oscillospiraceae bacterium | reverse complement strand
GGCGATGAATCAGATTAAAGAGATGAAGTACGACGCGCCGCTGCGCCGGTATCGCGTTAAGGAGATTTGGGCGTATGCCGTGGCGTTTTGGGATAAGGAGTGTCGGGTTGTGGGGGAGAAGGTTTTGGGAGAATGAGTAGAATCATTTCCTGCTGCAATATGAATCGCACACCCGTATGCATGCGTACATTATAATACGAACCGACGACAGGAGGCTCTCACCATGACCCACATAATCGACTCTCCCGATGCCATTATACAAATGGTGCATGACTACGGCTTTCTACCGCTGTTCAAAAACCAAATAGCCGGATTCTCGGTCGAGGAGCACACGCCGCCGCAGATGTGGTTTTCCGATGAGCAGGACGGACCGTGGGAGTGGAAGGGGCCTGTCGCGCGCAGCGGGCAATGCGTGTACGGCAAGTTTTTCGGCGGCAAGGCGGGCTTCGTGAGCCGCGAATGGCTGCCCGACTTTGCCAACTTCAGGCGCAACGGCTATGACTTCGATGTCCGGTATGACGAGGGTCTCGCCGCGCGCAAGGATAAAGAGCTGCTGGACACCATAACCCTGCACGGCGCGCTGCTCTCAAAGGAGCTAAAGCGCATTTGCGGCTATCGCAAGGGCGGCAACACGGGCTTCGACACCGCGATCACGCGTCTGCAGATGCAGACCTACGTCACAATCGCCGACTTCGTGTATCAGCAGGATAAATTCGGCAGGACATACGGCTGGGGCGTCGCCCAATACACCACGCCGGAAGCGCAGTTCGGCTACGATTACGTAACCTCCGCATACGATAGGCAGCCCGAGGAGTCTATGGGGTTGATTGTCGAGCATTTGATGAAGGTGCTGGGGGTGGGTGAGGAGAAAATACGGCTTTGCATAAAAGAGTGACGTAAACGGATAACGTTGTGCGAGTTGAATGACCAAACAAATTACAGCCCGGCAGATTTTTATAAATCCACCGGGTTTTTTAGCTACCTATTCAAATTAATCCAAGCGCCTAATAAATCCCACCGGCACAAACTCGGTCAGCCACACGCCGTTGACTGACTTGAAAAAGTCAAAACCGCTTTGCGCCATGCCCTTTGCGTCGATTTGAAATACAACGGGCTTGCCGTGCCGCGCGCCGACCTTTACCGCCGTGTCGTAATCGGCGGAGAGATGCACGTACAGCCGCGACTTGTGAATTAGCCCTTGCGCCTGTATTGACGCGGCGAACTTTTCGCCCGTGCCGTGATACAGTACGTCGGGCGGCACCTGCTTTTCAAGCTCCACATCGACCGGTATGGAGTGCCCCTGATTGGCGCGAATAAGCGTCCGGTCATCGTTAAACGAATACCGCTGCTTTTCGTCGGTGCGCACGATCTCCTCCAGCATCGCCATGTCGAACGGGCGCGTCTTGGCGATGCCGCTTATCAATTCATCCACATTCGCCCAGCCGTGTTCGTCTAGCGCAATGCCTATCGTCTCCGGCTTGTGGCGCAGAATCAGCGATATAAACTTACTCGTTTCCTTTAACCCCATATGCCGCACCTCTGTCAACTTTTGCTTGAAGCCTTCGCTAACTTGTGATCCACCCACACGCCAATGTAACCGACCGCGAGGAATGCGCTCGCCAACAGCACTATGTTCAAAAGCACCATGCCCGCTCCCAGCGTGTCGACGTCCAAGAACGGATACGGATACCTGTCCGCGCCCTGCATAAACTGCGCCGCAATCATGGACACCGCGGCGTATATTATAGGAAAGGACGCCGCAAACAGCGGCATTTTCCACTCGGTCAGACCCTTTTCATCAAACAATACCCAGTCGAAAAATGTCGCAATCGGCACGACATAGTGCAGCAGAGTAAGCCCCGCCTTAGCCTCGGCATCCATGTTCGCGAACAGCCCGCGCAGCATGAAGTGCGCGACCAATCCGGTCAGCATGATGGACATGGTTATTAGGAATTTGAAGTACCGAACGCGCCGTTTAGCCGCCTCGGTCAAGGTAGCGTGCGACATGCGCAGCGCGATAAGCACGACATAAAACGCAGCCACAGCCAGATTGCTAAGCGTCGTGAACATGCGAAAGCTGCTGAGCGAAAACCCGCTCGTGCCGATTTCGCATTGCAAAAGTATCCCGACTATTGCGGATAGGGCTATTATACATTTGTATAGGATGGGGCATGCCTCCTGTTCGGGCGGTTTGAATTTGGTTTAGACAAATTTGGATTCATCGATTTCATTGTTACTTTGCGCCATACTGAAACCCATATCAATTTCCAAGTATTTCATCACAGAATTTCTTTAACGCAGGTATATCGGTTACCGCGGTTTCCCAGATAATCTCACGGCTCATGCTACCGTAGTTGTGGGCGACCAGATTCCGCATTCCTTTTGATCCTCTGCAAATCAGGCTGCATCATATAGATTTACCTTTTCCTTCCATACAGTATCTCGGAATGATTTTTCGCCGGGTAGCTGCACGCGCTGCTGCAGGGCGCTGACGGTAATTAAATCGATTCTCTTGCCAAGCGCTTCTTCCAGGTCAACATAGAGTGCTCCCAAAGTGAGCAGACTCTTTATCTGTGTACCGGTAGTGTCAACAATTAAGTCCACATCGCTATTCTCGTTTGCCGTACCTCTTGCATATGAGCCAAATAGATATAAGGCCGGAAGGCAGTATTTCTTGGCAATTGGCGAAACGATCTGCCGAATTTCATCGACGGTATAAATCATGTTTTGCCCTCCTTTACAATGCTCTTCATATGCTCATCTTATCATATATAATTCCTTTTCGCAATCACATGCATAAATCAGGTCTTAAATCCACTTGCATTCACCTCAAATCCTCTTTCTCATGCCACCGCGTCAGCACTTCTTCCACCTGCTGAATCAGCTGTTCCTTGTTTGGAATGTACAGCACGTATCGCGATGCGAAAA
>CAYTOU010000304.1:0-2934 GCA_964439295.1 uncultured Oscillospiraceae bacterium | reverse complement strand
AACGCCTTTCACATCATTCCTCATCAAAATCGTCATCGTCGTCGCTGTCGCCGCGCTCCATGCGTTTCATTAGGCGATTGTCCAGCTCGCGCGCCGCATTGTAGCCCTGCTGCTTTAGGCGGAAATTGCGCGCCGCAACCTCCAGCACGACCGCGACATTGCGTCCCGGGCGTATGGGCAATTCGATAAGCGGCACCTTTACGTCAAGTATTTCGGTAAATTCCTCGGTCAGACCCAGACGGTCGTATTCCTTGTCCTTTTTCCAAAGTTCAAGCTTTACCACCATGTCAATCGACTTGGAGCGTATTACCGAACCTATGCCGTACATGGCGGATATGTCTATTATGCCAATACCGCGTATCTCCATGAAGTGGCGCACTACCTCGGGCGATTCGCCTATCAGGCGCTTGTCGGATACGCGCTTTATGTCGACCACGTCGTCGGCAACCAACCGGTGACCGCGCTTGACCAGCTCCAGCGCCGCCTCGCTCTTGCCCACGCCGCTGTCGCCGTTTATCAATATGCCCACGCCGTATACGTCGACCAGCACGCCGTGGCGCGTTATGCGCGGCGCAAGGCGGTTGTTTAGGTAGTTGGTCAGATTGAGTACCAGCTTGCTCGTGGGCAAGGGGGAAGAAAATACCCATATGTCGCGCTCGGCGGCCAATTGCTTAAGCTCGGCGGGGCAGCGTATGCTGCGGCATATTATTATGCACGGCACGTCGTACGACATGTACTTTTTGAGCCGCTCAAGGCGCACCTGCGGGTCAAGCTGACCCAAATAGGTCATTTCAACCTTGCCCAGCACCTGCGGACGCTCGTGCGGGAAGTAGTCCAAAAAGCCCGCCAGCTGAAGACCCGGGCGGTTTATGTCGCTTCCCTCAAAGCTAAGGCGCGGCTTAGAGCCTTCGTTTATTGTTTCCAGCTCCAGTGACTTTATAAAATCGCTTACCTTGACCATCGCCCTGTCTCCTCCTTTTTGGGCTTAATGCTTATTTGACATCATGCTCTCGATTAGCTGCGCAATGCCCTCGTCATCGTTGGACGGGCATACTATGTCGGCGTTATCTCGCACGGCCTGACGCGCGTTTGCGACCACTACGCCCAGACCCGCGGCGTTTATCATGCCCAGATCGTTCAGTCCGTCGCCGCACGCCATTACATCGCACATGTCGATGCCCAGCATGCCGCATAGCCGCTTGAGCGCCGCGCCCTTATTGGCGTCGGGATGAGTCATTTCGATATACATGGGCTTGGATATGGACACATCCAGCTTGCCCTCAAAGCGCTTTTTGAGTATGGGCAGCAGCTCCTGCGTGCGCTCGGGAGTGTTTATCGTGACTATCTTGGGCATTGCCTCGGTCACGCACTCGCTCGCGGGCTTGCCCAGCTCCACGCCTTTTACGCCCGACACGCGCTCATAGTACGCGCTGTACTCACACGCCTTTTCAAAAAAGTAGCCCTTTTCGTCATAAGACTGTACATACAGTCCCATGTCCTCGCAAGTTTTAAGCGCCTCGCGCGCCAGGTCGACATCTATAAATGTGCGCTGAATGGGCTCGCCGGTCGCGGTGTCCACTATCATTGCGCCATTGAACGCCACGGCGGGCGCGGTTACGCCCAGCTGCTTTACGTAGCGCTGCATTGCCGAATATATGCGTCCGGATGCCAGCGCAATCGTGACGCCGCGTTTTTCAAGTTCCTTAAGAGCGCGCTCGGTGCGCTCGCCAATCGTCTGGTCGCCGCGCAGCAGCGAATCGTCCAGATCGGATATAAACAGCTTAATTGCCACATTAACCTCCGCAAAAAGACACACTATGTGCGATATATGAAATTATTATAATACACTTCGCCCTGCTTTTAAAGTACCGCCGTGAAAAAAATTATCTGATTTGCCTTAATTGCGGTCCCATATAACATTAATCATTTCAATTAATCCATCTATTGTGATAAATCCGTGTTTATGGTAAAATGTATATGAAGCAGCGGTCGCAGCCGCCATATATGAAAAGAGGTAATACATATGACCAGTGAAGAAAAAAAGATATTTGCCGGTGTGCTGTACAAGCCGGGCGATCCCGAGCTCCGTCAGATCAAGCTCCGCTCGCACAATCTTTGCTCCAAGTACAACCGCACGTTTGAGGACGAGACCGAGTATCGTGCCGCGCTGCTCAAACAAATTCTGGGCGGCATGGGCACGAATGTATTCATGCAGGGACCCATATTCTTCCACTATGGCACGCATACGACGATAGGCAATAACTTTTTCGGCAACTACAATCTGACCATACAGGACGACGGTCCGGTCACCATAGGCGACAATGTCAATTTCGGACCCAACGTAACCATCGTAACGCCCATGCACCCGATGATCGCATCGGAGCGCAACGCGATGCTTGACGCCGAGGGCAAAGTATCCCGCTTCTGCTACGCGCTGCCCGTACACATCGGCAATAACATCTGGTTCGGCGCGAACGTCACCGTCTGCGGCGGCGTTACAATAGGCGATAACTGCGTTATAGGCGCAGGCAGCGTCGTCACGCACGACATCCCCGCCGGTTCTCTGGCCGCCGGTGTCCCCTGCCGCGTAATCCGCCCGATTACCGAGGCAGACAGCATGGTGCATAAGCCGGAGATTCTGGCGGATAATCGTGTGATTGAGGAGTGATGCGCGCGCTAGCGCGCGCGCATCAGCTGTTAGCGGTTAGCTGTTAGCCGTTAGCTAGAGTTAGTGCGCAGGATGTAGTGATCAGTGGGCAGTGGTCAGTGATTAGCTTGAGTTAGAGTGCAAAGCTGCTCATACAACCAGCCGCGCGTCCGCAAAAGCCGTTTTCGCGCCCCACTCGAATATATGGTGGGGCGTGAACAGGTTCTGCCGGCTCTCCCCTGAGCCGCCGAACGGGTTCGGCGGTGAACATCCGCGGGTGATAATTC
>CAYTOU010000303.1:0-2940 GCA_964439295.1 uncultured Oscillospiraceae bacterium | reverse complement strand
GCTACGGCGTAGCTCTTCGTTCTAACTCAGACTGTTCCCTAGTCCCTGTTCCCTAGTCCCTCTAACATAACCCCGCATTCTAACTCAACTCTAGTCACTCGCCTACTAGTCACTAACCCGCCCTCGCGCACTAACTAAAGCTAACGGCTAACCGCTAACCGCTAACCGCTCCCCCACGAAAACAAAAAAGCTGCGAGAAAGCACAATCGCTCTCTCGCAGCCATGTAACTAGACGCTTATTCGTCTTCCTCTTCTTCCTCGGGCAGTATGGCGTTATGGTATACTTCCTGCACATCGTCGTCATCTTCCATGACGTCGAGCAGCTTGCGTACCTTTTCGACCATCTCGGGGTCGGTGATCTCTACGGTGTTCTTGGGCAGCATAGTGCGGTCAGCCGACAGGAAGGTCAGACCGGCCTTTTCCAGTGCCTCGCGTACCATGGAGAACTCGCCGGGATCGGTGTATACGGTTGCAACGCCCTCATCGACGGTAACGTCCTCGGCGCCGGCGTCCAGAGCGAGCATCATGATATCGTCCTCGTCCTTACCCGCGGGTATCTCGAGTTCGATTACGCCCTTGAAGTCGAACATCCAGCTAACGCAGCCGTTTGCGCCCAGCTGGCCGCCGTGCTTATCGAACAGGTGGCGCACTTCGGACGCGGTGCGGTTGAGGTTATCGGTAACAACATCCAGTATGACGGCTACTCCGCCGGGCGCGTAGCCCTCGTAGGTAAGCTCCTTGTAGTTAGCGGCGTTGCCCTCGCCCGCGGCCTTCTGAATCGAGCGGTTGATGTTATCGTTGGGCATGTTATTCGCCTTGGCCTTGGCGATTACGTCGCGCAGCTTACCGTTGGTCGACGGATCAGCACCGCCGCCCTCACGTACGGCTATCAGTATTTCGCGGCCTATTTTAGTGAATATCTTACCCTTCTGGGCATCCGTCTTGGCCTTCTTGTTCTTGATCGTTGACCATTTATTATGACCTGACATGCGTATCCCTCCGCCAAAGGTAATTTTTCAATGACACTTTATATTATCATTTATGCGTTCAAAATGTCCGACACATTAGTGTTAAAGTATTAGCCATGCTTTATTAAATGCTTTTAGCCCCCGCAAACGCGGCATTTGCTATTCACACGGGCGGGTTTTGTGGTATAATCGGTTTATGAAATACGAGCGTTTGTTTTAACACTTTAAGTACAAGGAGGTATTTTATGTCCAGCTACGTAACCCGCAAGACACCCGGCGATACGGCGTGGTTCACGCGCGACCGTTTCGGCATGTTCATACACTGGGGGCTATATTCCATGCCCGCGCGCCACGAATGGATCAAGAACCGTGAAATGATACCCGAAGAGAAGTACGACAAATACTTCAAGTACTTCGATCCCGACCTTTACGATGCGCGCGAGTGGGCGCGTCAAGCCAAGGCCGCCGGCATGAAGTATGCTGTACTGACCACCAAGCATCACGAAGGCTTTTGCATGTTTGACAGCAAGTACACCGACTACAAGTGCACCAACACGCCCGCGGGGCGCGATCTGGTACGCGAGTATGTAGACGCATTCCGCGCAGAAGGCTTACACGTGGGCTTTTACTATTCGCTGATAGACTGGCATCATCCGGACTTTCCGATAGACATGCTACATCCGCGGCGCGAAGATCCCGACGCGTACGAGCAGAGCAAGAATCGCGACATGCACAAGTATGCGGAGTATATGCGCAACCAGGTGACCGAGCTACTGACCAACTACGGCAAGATAGACATACTGTGGTTTGACTTTTCGTATTCGGGACGCAAAGCGCCCGAGGACAAGCCTTGGATGAAGGGCAAGGGCAAGGATGACTGGGAAGCTGAGGAGCTGATTGCGACCGCGCGCAAGCTACAGCCGGGTATTATCATAGACAACCGCACGGAGATCGAGCAGGATCTATGGACGCCCGAGCAATACCAGCCCACGCAATGGGTGCGTCACAAGGAGACCGGCGAGCTAGTCACCTGGGAGGCCTGCCAGACCTTCTCGGGCTCATGGGGATACTACCGCGACGAGCAGACGTGGAAGAGCCCTGAAATGCTCATACGCATGCTTGTCAACACTGTTTCTCTGGGCGGCAATCTACTTATGAACGTAGGACCGACCTCGCGCGGCGAGTTTGACTATCGTGCCAAGGATGCTCTAAAGGTATACGCGGACTGGATGCACGGCAATTCGCGCTCGATATACAACTGCACTATGGCCGAGCCGGAGTTCAAGGCGCCCGCCGACTGCCGCTACACTCAGTCTGTGGACGGCAAGCGCTTATATCTACACCTATTTGCGTACCCCTACGGGCGCATTGCGCTAAGCGGTCTTGCGGGCAAGGTGGACTATGCGCAGTTCCTACACGACGGCAGCGAGCTACTATTCACCGAGGGCAAGATAGATCGCCACACCGACGGCATGAACGATTCCGACGACCAGATAGTGATCACCCTACCGCCGGTAAAGCCCAACGTACTCGTGCCGGTAATCGAATTGTTCTTGAAGTGATGGTGTCGGGCGGGAGGGTAGCTGTTAGCGGTTAGCCGTTAGCTGTTAGCTTTGAATTAGTGTGCAAGTGGCTTTTCATAACTAATATTCAATTACCCATTTCATACTTTGCACCATTTATTGACGCTGTATTGAGTTAGAGTGCTGAGCTGCTCAGCATTCTAACTCAAGCTAACCGCTAACAGCTAACGGCTAACAGCTCCTCCGCCCCCCTGCGGATGTTCACCGCCGAACCCGCTTAAGCGGCTCAGTTAGACTTCGGCAGTACAGTTCACGCCCCACCATATATTAGAGTGGGGCGCAAAAACAGCAATGCGGACGCGCAGCGAGTTTGACCTCTCAGTCGCTCACGCGCCAGCTCTCCTTTCAGGCGAGCCATGGGCTTGGCTACGGCGTAGCTCTTCGTTCTA
>CAYTOU010000302.1:0-2958 GCA_964439295.1 uncultured Oscillospiraceae bacterium | reverse complement strand
ACCGGTCGGTGATACTGCCGAGCGAAAAGGCATTCGCATATAAGATGAGACTTGAGGCGATGAAAAGACAGGCAGGAAGGCCTAAAAAAAATAATGGTGCTCAAGTGGTGCACCGTTCTTTAATTGGAAAGTCAAGAGATATTTTGGCAGATGAAGTCGGTGAAAGTCGTGAGCAGATTCGCAGATACATTCGTCTAACAAATCTGATCCCGCAGCTTCTTGAGCTGGTGGACGAGGGGAGAATCCCCATGCGTACTGCGGTCGATATATCATATTTCCCTGAAAATCTGCAGAGTTACCTTTATGAATATATCAGCAAAGGAGCACGCATTCCATCTTATTCGCAGGTTATGCAGATGAGAAGTCTGCTGCAGGAGAAAAAGCTTACCAAAAAGAGCATGACAGAAATTCTGCAGGAGAAAAAGCCAAAGCGGAAAAATAAAATCGTGCTCAAAAGCGAACGGGCCATGAATCTGATACCGGAAGATCTGAGCGCAGAAAGCTGCGAGGAATACATCATCAGAGCACTGGAGCATTACAGCAGGCATATGGCCTGCAGGCGGAATAAAGAGACCGCCGTTATTAAAAGAAGATAGGCGCAGGAACTTTCACATATAATAAATTTGCACATTTGCAGAAGAAAATCAGCTGCTGTAAGATGGAGAAAAGCCGATTATATTAGAATTAACGAAAGGACCGGTGGAGAGGATGATAAAGAAATACAAGATAAGACTCACGGAAGACGAACAGAACATCATAATAAACGGACTGATAAACTGGAGAAATCAGCTTATCAGAGAGGGAGAATATACGACGGATGCGATCGATGATCTCCTGCTGAAGCTCATCGATTAACCGTCTGCACATAGCCGCCGAAAGGCGCAGCCTGAAAGGACAGTACATAGCCATTCCAATACGGGAGTGGCTTTTTTTGTACCCAAAACAGGAGGATAACGAAATGAGAAAAGCAGGATTTATGATTGAACTCAGAAAAAAGGAAGAGGAAAAGGAATGCAGCAAAAACTTTGTATCGGGGATAGAAGCGTTGGCCAGAATGACGGACAGATTCCTCTCGGATGCGGTAAATGAGACGGAGCTTGATTTTAATGCATATGTCGATGCACTTTATGAGATCAGCAATCATACCGACAAGGGAGATTACGATACGGCGATAGAGCTTACCTATCTTCTGGCGCTGATGCTAGATGAGGATGTGAAGAGCATGATTGAAGGCGTGATCTATCAGGACGAGGATGCGGCGAGAATATTTCTTGATTATTTCAACGAATATATCGCAGACGGTTATGTGCTGGAAAGGATGATACAGGAAAGCGGGTCTGATGATGAAGAGCCGATTCAGGAAGATAGAGCGGATAGCCTTGACGATGAGTATTGCTGCCTGAAATCTGCGCTTGATAAAAAGAAGGAGGATGGTCATGAAGACGAGTAAAGTGATTGCAGTATGCAATCAGAAGGGAGGAGTAGGCAAGACAACCACTGCGGTAAACCTCGGAATCGGCCTTGCGCGGGAGGGGAAGAAAGTTCTCCTCATAGATGCCGATCCGCAGGGTGATCTTACCACCTGCCTCGGATGGAAAAACGGTGATGCGCTGGATGTTACGCTTGGGACGCTTATGGCGAAGGTCATAAAAGATGAGACTATTTTAAAGGACGAGGGGATTCTTCATCACAGGGAAGGCGTGGATCTCATTCCCGCCAATCTCGAACTTTCATCCATGGAGATGAATCTTGTTAATGCCATGAGCAGAGAGCTCACATTAAAGAATTATCTCAGGGATGTGAAGCAGGATTACGACCATGTGCTGATAGACTGTATGCCGTCTCTGGGAATGATAACGATAAATGCGCTTGCAGCGTCTGACAGTGTGATTATCCCTGTGCAGGCGCAGTATCTTCCTGCAAAGGGAATGACGCAGCTCGTGCAGACTATCAGTAAGGTGAAGAGAAACCTGCAGCCGGACCTTAAGATAGAAGGCATAGTGCTGACTCTTGTGGATGGCAGGACGAATTTAGCAAAGGATATCCGCAGCGCACTTAAAAGAGAGTACGGGTATCTTATGAAAGTATATGACACGCAGATTCCTGTTGCTGTAAAGGCGGCGGAGGTGAGTGCGATGGGAAAGAGCATATATTCATACGATGCGAGAAGCAGCGTGGCGAAAGCATATGAAAAACTGACAAAGGAGGTGCTTTATGGCAGTGAAAAAAAGAGAGAACACATTCGATCTTCCGAAGCTCGATGAGTATTTCACAACGCAGGAGCAGAGGGATGATGCGAAGCTGAAAAAGATAGAGGAAATACCGCTTGAAATGATAGACGATTTCCCGGATCATCCGTTCAAGGTGATGGATGATGAGGATATGATAAACCTTGCGGAAAGCATAAGAGAGCAGGGCATAATAACTCCGGCTACACTGCGGAAAAAAGAGGACGGAAGGTATGAAATTCTCTCGGGACACAGGAGAAAAAGAGCGTGCGAGCTTGCGGGGCTTGATACACTGCGCTCTGAAGTTGTGGAGATGGACCGCGATGCAGCTGTGATATTCATGGTGGACAGCAACCTGCAGCGAACGACGATACTGCCGAGTGAAAAAGCTTTTTCATATAAGATGAGGCTTGAAGCAATGAAGAGGCAGGGGAAGAGGTTGGATTTAACTTCGTCGCCACTGGCGACGAAGTTGCATGGAAGGAGATCAAATGATCAGTTAGCTGAAATCGTTGGGGAAGGAAAAGACAATATAAGACGATATATCCGCCTGACGGAGCTTATCCCGGAACTTCTTGAAAAGGTCGATCGGGGTGAAATCGCTTTGCGGCCCGCGGTGGATATCTCATATCTTCCTCATGATATTCAGAAATCGCTCCTCGACACCATGGATATGGAACAGTGCACTCCGTCATATGCGCAGACAAGGCGTATGCGAAATCTGCTTGCA
>CAYTOU010000301.1:0-2962 GCA_964439295.1 uncultured Oscillospiraceae bacterium | reverse complement strand
AGTCTCCCCTGAGCCGCCGAACGGGTTCGGCGGTGAACATCCGCGGGTGAAAATTCCTACACGAAACACATCCCATTCGCGGAGACCCGAAACAAGTAAGATAACGAAAATAGGGGAGTGATAAAGCCCCAAAAACAAAAAACGCCGCTGGCTCATGGCGAAACCAGCGGCGAAAGAAGGCAAAGCACCTTCCAATATAAATCCGTTCCCTTGCCTGCTCACAGCAACCCAACATCAGAAAGGCCGCAGGCAAATAAAGTTTTCTTTGCAGCTTTCTTTTTCAAAAGAAAGCGCGTTCCCTCGTTCCCTCGTTCCCCCCGTTCTCTTCACTCCCTCCCGGTCTTGGCGCGGCGGTAGTTGACGGGGCTCATGCCTACCGACTGCTCGAAGCAGACGACGAAGTACTTGCTTTCGGAGAAGCCGACGCGGTGGGCGATGTCGTAGATGTGAAGGTTCGTGCACTCAAGGAGCTGTTGCGCGCGACGTATGCGTACGTCCTTTAGGTATTGGCGGAAGGTTGAGCCCTTGCCGCGGCGGAAGGTCTGCCCTAAGTGCGAAGGGCTCACAAAGAAGTGCGCCGCAACATTGTTCACGGTCAATTGCTCGGCAAAATGCGCATCAATGTAGTCGCATACCTTGTCGCAAAGATTGGATGAGTCAGTGTCACATGAATCAAGCCCTAACCGCGCGTTGAGCTCGGTCGATATCTCAATTAGGTAGTCCGCAATCTCGTCCTCGTCAAGTGGCTTGGTTAAGTACCCCCGCGCACCGTAGCGCATGGCGGTGACAGCGTATTCAAACTCGCTGTAGCCGGTCAAGAGAAGCACTTGCGTGTCCTTAAAGGGCGATACGCGTAGCCACTTTAGGAATTCTAACCCGTCCATTATCGGCATGCGTATGTCAAGTAGTATTAGCTCCGGCTTGAGTGACTCTACCTGCTGACACGCAGCCTTGCCGTTGGCGGCAGTGCCCACTACCTCAAAGCCGTATTGCTCCCACTCGAAGGCAAGCGGTAGCTGCTCGCGTATCGCCTTTTCGTCATCTACGATCAGTATGTGATACATTGAAATCCTCCTTGTGACGGCGTATGGGTATCTGCATGGTGAATACGCTGCCGCCACCCTCGCGTAGATGCGCGTCTAGCTTGGCTGCCTTGTCGTAGTAGAGCCGGCAGCGCCGCTCGACATTGCGTAAACCTACACTGTGTATCGAATTGTCGCCTAAACGTAGGAGCATGCGTACACCCTCAAGCTGCTCAAGCGTCATGCCCTCGCCGTGGTCTTCTACAGTAATGAGCATGTCCCCACCTGCTTGCGCAATGGTCAATGCACCCTCGCGCTTTTCGGCATCGCTGCTTAGGCCGTGTACACACGCGTTTTCGACTAAAGGCTGCAGGAGCATCTTGGGTATAAACGTGTCCATAAGCGCAGGGTCGACGTCTACATTAAAGCTGAAATCGTCGTCGTATCGGTAGCTCTGTATGCTTAAGTACTCGTTTATAAACGCCATCTCGTCACTTAGCGGTATCGCCTCGTCGTGCCAGTCGAGGAGCCGGCGGAACATGCGCGCCATGTACATTATCATGCGCGCGGTTTCCTGCTCGCCCCGCGCACGCGCCTTTATGCGTATGGCCTCCATCGCGTTGAACATGAAGTGGGGATTGACCTGGCTCTGTAGGGCGTTTAATTCGGCGCGCGCGTTCTCGCGCTGCAATTTGGCTTGACGTAACCGCGCAGCGTATTCGTTTTCTATGCGCTGACGCAACTGACTGCTCATGCGGTTTATAGCCATCGCCAATCGCCCGACCTCGTCAGTGCCCATTACTTCCTCGTCCATCTGAGTGAAATTGCCCATGGCGATCTTGTCCGCCGCCTGACCGATCTGCCGGATTCGCCCGGTTATCGTCTGGCCCAATAGTACGCTTAATAGTAGTCCTATCACGGTCAGTACCGCCGCAAGTAGAGTGTATTGCTTTATGCTCTCAAGATACATGTCCGCAAGCGTGCTGCGGTGGTATACGCCGACCAGACGTAGCGATGTAATCGTGCTTAGCGGTAGTTCGAGAAGTGTGTCATCGCTGCTGTAGCTTTCGCGGTCGAATACGCGTAGATACTCGCCGTCAAATACATTGCCCCTGGAGCTGATCAACACGCGGTTCTGGTAGTCAAGTAGCATTACCTCGTCAAACGCGTCCAGCTCCTTTAAGCCCGCCTCCATATTGCTTATGTTCAGCGATACGCGCAAGACCCGATTGTAGTGGCGAAACGCCGGCATCGTGTTCATCGTGCGCACCAGACTCACGTCAAGACGGTTGGCGGTTATGCTGGATTGTAGGCTTACGCGTAGCATCATGTCCTGCGAGGGGATGCTTACCACGTCAAGCATCTCGGCATTCTCGCCAAAGCTATAGTCGGTTATGTCGGTGTTGGCGACCATGCTGCCCGATACTACGGTCGGATTGTCGGTGTATATGCGCACCCACTTGATTGAGCCGTATACCGGACTGACCGTGAGCGTGGGTCGTATGCTCTCCTGATACTTGACCCAGTAGCGGTAATCGCTTAAGTACGTGGCGTCAAGCACCTCGCTCAGATCGGTATCGGTCGCGTATGTGAGCGCCAGCGATACGGCATCGCTTACCTGCATGTCCAGCGTCATGCGCACGTGCTCCAGCGTCTGGTTCATGACCTGCTTAAGCTCGCTCTCGCCCTGGTCACGCAAGCGGCTTATCGTTATCACCGAATATGTCAGCATGGGCAAAAGAAATCCTATGAGCAGTATCATTGCCATCTTCCTGCTCAGACTGATCTTGTTCAAAAATCGCGCCATTCGTATACCATTCCTTTTGCCATGCTGAATTTGCCTGGAGTGGGTTTCTAAAAGGGAAAGCTGCAAGTTCGAGTGGATTTTTTCGTCAGATCAAGGATGAAAGCCGAAGGTTTAGTGGCGCTAAATCGAGGCT
>CAYTOU010000300.1:0-2963 GCA_964439295.1 uncultured Oscillospiraceae bacterium | reverse complement strand
ACGATTGACTTCGGCGCGGTGGACGCGATCGTGGAGTTTTACTATCGGATGGGCTGCCAGGGCATATTCGCCGTGTGCCAGTCCAGCGAGATGTTCTACCTGTCCGAGGACGAGCGCGCGCAGTTGGCCGAGCGCGTGGTGCGCGCCGCGGCGGGGCGCATGTGCGTCGTGGCGTCGGGACATGTGTCGCCTACGTTCGATGACCAGGTGCGCGAACTTCGCCGCATACATGACGCCGGCGTGGACGCGACGGTCATGATATCGAGCCGCCTCGCGCGCCGCGATCAGGGCGATGACGTCGCCATCGATAATATGCATAGACTCTTGGACGCGATACCCGATGCCGATTTCGGCATGTACGAATGCCCGCTGCCCTATAAGCGCCTGCTCAGCGATGAAATGCTCACCGCTATGGCCGAAAGCGGCAGGTTCTCGTTCATAAAGGATACCTGCTGCAGCGCAAAGATGATTTCGCATAGGCTCAAGCTCATCGACGGCCGCATGCAGCTGTTTAACGCCAATGCCGAAACCTTCTACGATACCCTGCTGGACGGCGCGGCGGGATTCAGCGGCATAATGGCCAACTACCACGCCGATCTGTACGTGTGGGTCATGAAGCATTACCGCGATCAGCCCGAGCTCGCCCATAGCGTCGCCGCGCTGCTGGGCATATTCTCCGCCGCGGAAGGCTGGACTTATCCCGTTAACGCTAAGTATCATATGGCTAAAGTCGGCGTGCCCATGGAGATGGTCAGCCGCTCCTGCGATATGACCGGCTTCATGGATTCAAACGACCGTCATAGCGTGGATAGCCTGATACTCGCCGAAAACTTCCTGAGGAAGCAGCTGGGGCTGTGATTGGGTTTAGCCTAAAAGCCTAACCCTAACCGAATTAAACTGTCCATAGATTAATATGTGATAAAAGGAGAATGAGTATGCTTAATCGTCAGGCAGCTTTTATCAACCCGGGCAAAATGCTCAAAGGCGCGCTGCATTGCCATACCACGCGCTCGGACGGCGCGGGTACGCCCGAAGAGGTTATACGCAAGCATTACGACAATGGCTACGACTTTATGGCTCTGACCGATCACCGCCGGTATAATTATCAGAACTTCGCCGATGTGCCCATGACGATAATACCCGGCATGGAGATGGACAGCAGTTTTGACGATTCCCGCGCGGGCATGGTGCATTGCCATCACATCGTGTCGCTGGGACATACGCAGGAAAACGGCAACGGCTTTGAGCAGGATCAGCGCTTCGAGCCCTACCACATACATAATCCGATAGAGACTCAGCCCATGATAGATATGCTGCACGCAAATGGCAACATGACGATATACTGCCATCCCGAGTGGAGCGGCACGCCCAAGCATGAGTTCGACATGCTCTACGGCAATTTTGCCATGGAGATATGGAACAGCGGCTGCGCGGTCGAGAACAGTCTGGACACCAACGCGGCGTACTGGGATGAGATGCTGTTCGACGGGCATAAGATATTCGGCGTTGCGACCGATGACGGGCATGCTATGTATCAGCACTGCTTAGGCTGGGTGCGCGTGAACGCCGTCAACGATGTCGAAAGCATACTGGAGGCGCTGCGCACGGGCGCGTTCTATTCGTCCTGCGGTCCTGAGATATACGACTTCTATGTCGAGGATGGCGTGGCGCACATAGAGTGCTCGCCCGCCGCGCGCATAACTTTCCGCCACCTGCGCACGCCCTACCGCGATGTCGAGCCGCAGGGCACTGCCACTACCGTCACGAGCGGCGATTGCAAGGTAAGCGCCGGCTCGCGCTACATACGCGCCGTTGTAATGGACGCGCAGGGGCGCCGCGCCTGGACCAATCCTATCTTTTTGGGAGAGTAATGCGCTTAAGCAAGGCGGTCAAAATATGAGCAATATATATCTGAACACGGATGAACTGCGCGCGGATGTGTGGAATGGGCAATGTGTTAAATACGAATCGCTGCTATTCGTGCCCGATCCGCATGACGGCAGTATACTGCCCTGCCGCCTGCTATGTAGACCCGAGCGCGTACTGCGCGTATGCTCCGGCGATGGCTTGACCGAGTACATTGAGGGCAGGGACTATGCGCTAAACGGCGATACGATTATTCGGCTGGAAAACGGGCGCATACCGTACTTTTCATTGGATGAATACTACCTGCGCGAGCCGACCGAAATCGCCGTGGTGAGCGAATGCCGCCCGGATCGCTTTGTGCGGTTCGAGGACAGGGGCATTGAGGTGTACCGCCGTCAAGCGCTTATCAGCTATACACATTTAGGCGCGTGCACCGTATGCGCGCCTGCCAAGCAGGGCGCAAGGCTTCCGCGCACGATGCGGCTTTTAAAGAGCGGTCAGCCGCTCAATATGCTCTTTTACGGCGATAGCTTTATGGAAGGATACGATGCGAGCGGCTTTTCGGGCGTCGCGCCGTACATGCCGCCTTTGGATCGCCTGACCGCGCTGCTTCTGAGTGAAAAGTATCATCATCCCTATATCCGCGTAAAGAACACCGCGCTGGGCGGCACGACAAGCCGCTGGGGCGCGCAGCAGGCAGGCGAGCGCGTGGCCGCGCTCAAGCCCGACATCGCGCTTATACGCTTCGGCATGAACGACACCATGAGCGACATATCCACTGCCGAATACGCGCACAACATGCGCGCAATAATCGACGCGACGCGCGCGGTCAGCCCGAACACGGAATTCCTGCTGATATCCAGCGAGGTGCCCAATCCCGATTGCAGGGGCTGGACGGGTCTGCACCGCCAATACGAGCCCGCCTTGCATGCGCTTGCCGATGCCATAGAGGGTTGCGGCTTTGTGTCAATGGGCGCGCTGTTCGATGCGGCCGCCGCCCGCAAAGGTCACGCCTCGATAATGTCCAACCTGCTCAACCATCCCAACGACTTTATGATACGCATATACGCGTCGGCGTTCGCGCATGCGCTGGGTGA
>CAYTOU010000299.1:0-2965 GCA_964439295.1 uncultured Oscillospiraceae bacterium | reverse complement strand
CCTAAACGCGACACTATCTCCTCGGGCTGCTCGCGCATGTCTTCCTTTATCCAGTCCAGCATCAGCCCTATGAATATGTAGGAATACACGCGCGCGATGAACTGCTTATCGTCGTCGCGCATGCTGACGCCGTCCGATGCCTTTTCGATTATGTCAAGCAAAAGGTTATCCACCAGCGGCGAGAGGTAGCGCTCCACCTGCTCGCGGTGTACGCAGCGGTATACGTTCATTATAAAGGGCTTGTTGGCGCGCACCGCCTCGAAAATCTGCAAAAAGCCCTGCTGCCAGGTGTCGTAGGTCTTTTTTTCGTTGAGCGCCTGCCGCGCGTCCTCCAGGCAGGACCATTCGACAAGGTCGTATATGTCCTTGAAGTGGTAGTAGAAGGTCATGCGGTTTATGCCGCAGTCCTCGGCAATGTCGCTGACCGTGATCTTGGTCAGCGGCTTTTTGAGCAGCAGGTTCTTAAGCGACTGTTCCAGCGCGCGCTTGGTTATCTGTGACACGGCGGCAGCCCCCTTCGCGGTTATTACCGGCATGCGGCGGTTATTACATGCATTATATCACGGCTGTATAACCTTTGTAAACCGCTTAAATTCCGCTCTCCTCCCCCGCATCGACATCGCCTAACAGCTCGCTAAACTCCCCCTGCGCCAGCACTGCCAGCTCGTGCAGCGGGCGGGTCATGCTTACGTACAGGAGCCTACCGTCCAGCGGCGCGTTCGGGTATGCCTTGTTTGAGGCATCGGCGATTATCACGCAGTCGAATTCCAGACCCTTTACGCCGGTCGCGGGCGCGGCGACAACGCCGCCCGAGTACTTTTCGGCTTGGGTATCCAGCAGGTGCACGTTTAGCTCTTCGGGCAGCGCGGATATTATGCGCTTAAGCTCGCGCGTCGTGCGCCCGATTATCGCGATTGTCGCGTAGCCGCTTTTTAGGTAGCCGCGGATAAGCTCCTCAAGCTGCTGCGCCTGTTCGCGCGCGGTCGTGAAGCGCTTATATACCGGCGGATTGCCGTGGCGCAGTACGGGTCGCGCTTCTATCTGACCGGGCACGGGTTGCGCGCGCGCCACGCGGTTGGCGGCGTTCATTATTTCGACCGTGCTGCGGTAGCTGGTGACGAGGTTATGCCGCGTGACATCGCCCGAAAACACGCCCTGCGCGACCTCGTCCCAATCGAGTATGCCGCGGTAGGCGTGCACGCCCTGCATAAGATCGCCCACTATGGTAAAGGAGTCATTGCCGGTCAGCGCGCGCAGCATGTAGAACTCCATCGGCGAAAAGTCCTGCGCCTCGTCGATTACCAGATGGCGTATGTCCGGGCGCTTTATCTCAAACATGCGCAGCGCGATGAGCACCAGCGCCGCCACGTCCTCGCTCTCCACGCGGCGCGCGTTGGTGTGCTCCAGCGTATACTCGCCCGCCGCGCCGCCGCGCCGCGTCCAGAATTCGCGCAGCGCCTCGACCGCGTCGGGCTTTTTGAACGTGGCAATGGTCTGCTTTACGAAGTCGTTTATGCCGCTGTGCGCGCGCTTGATCTGTTCATCGCGCTGATCGAAAAGCTTGCGCAGTTTGGCGCGCCGCTCTTCTGAATCGGGCGCTCGGCATATGCGCTCTACCTTGCGATCGCAGGTGTCGTTCAGCCACTTTTCGACATCGTCGACCGCCGATTTGGTCAGTTGTTTAAGCAGTTTAGTGAACTCCTTCAATCGCCTTTCAAGCGGGTGCGGGCGCGCGTCGGTCATAAAGAATTCGTATATCTTATCGCTTGGTAAGACCAAAGCGGGTCCGTAGCATATGTCATCGTGGCGCGCGAACTCGCACTCGTATTCGTCTAGGAATTCGCGCAGCGCATTCAGCGTTTCAAGCGAGCCTTTTTCATGCAATATATCCGACATGCGCTTGCGGGCATCGTCGTCAAGGCTCAGCATTTCGCACAGTCTGTCGGAGCTATCCACGCGCGGCAGGTGCTTACCCATTATATCGGAAGCGAGCCGCGCGAACGTGGTCTGCCTGACGCGCTCGACGCCCAGATCGGGCAGTACGCCGGATATGTAGTCCAGAAATAGCGGGTTGGGCGCGAGTATCATCATCTGCTCCGGGCGCATTGTGTCCTGATACGCGTAAAGCAAATACGCAATGCGGTGCAGCGCGATGGTAGTCTTGCCCGAACCGGCGACGCCCTGCACGATTAGCGGGCGGTTGGGCTTATGGCGAATGACGAAGTTCTGTTCGGCCTGTATGGTTGTAACGACCTCGCGCAGCCTATCCGAGCCGACCGCGCCCAGCACCGATTGCAGATACGCGTCCTGCGACACGACATCGGTATCGAATATGGTCTTGAGCTCGCCGTGTTCAATGCCGAACTGGCGCTTGAGCTTGAGCTCGCCGCGCACCTCACCGTCGGGCGCGGAGTAGTTCATGGGGCCCAGCTGACCCGAATAGTACAGGTTCGCGACCGGCGCGCGCCAGTCGACCACCTCGACCTCCAGCGTATCGCGCCGCGTGACGCCCCACTTACCTATATAGTATGTGTCGATGTACTTATGCCGCTTGGGCAGAAAGTCCACGCGGGTAAAGTAGGGCTTATCGGATGCCAGGCGGAGATTATTAAGCGTCAATTCATCGCGCGCGACCATCATTTCGCGCACGGGCACGGCGTCGGGATCGAACTGTCGCGCCTGCTTGAGCTTTATCATGTCGTCGCTCAGTGCCGCCTCAGCAAAGGCGCTTTCCTCGGCAATGATGGACAGCGTGTGTGTAAGGTGCTGCTCCTCGGCGGCAGCGGCCGGATGCTGTAATGCGGACATAAGCGCCTCCTTGTTTGTTGTTAGCTGTTAGCCGTTAGCTGTTAGCCGTTAGCTTTAGTTAGTGTGCGGGCGGCGTAAGAGGGAACAGGGATTAGGGATTAGGGATTAGGGATTAGGGATCAGGTTGAGTTAGTATGCAGGGGGACGCAGTAACCCA
>CAYTOU010000298.1:0-3019 GCA_964439295.1 uncultured Oscillospiraceae bacterium | reverse complement strand
GTTACGTCGTAGCCAAGCCCATGGCTCGCCTGCAAGGAGAGCTGCCGCGTGAGCGGCTGAGAGGTCACCGTTCTCGCGCATACTAACTCAAAACTGACCACTGATCACTGGCCACTGACCACTGATATCCTTTCGCTTGAATTTATGGACTTAGCAAAAAGTCGGCTTTTCCTTTCGGAATCGCCGACTTTTTTCGTATTTCGCTGATTTGGGAAAACAGGCGCTGCTCCCCTTAGATTACTCCAGCACGGCACCGCGGGAAGCGGAGGTTACTTGCTTACTGTAGCGGGCTAGGTAGCCGGTTTTGATTTTCGGTTCCGGACAGACCCAATTGGCTTTGCGCTTGGCGAGCGTTGAATCGTCTACGAGCAAGCGTATCGAGTGGGCGGGTATGTCTATCGAGATCATGTCACCATCTTCAATAAGGGCGATTGTGCCGCCCTGCGCGGCTTCGGGACAAATGTGTCCTATCGATGCGCCGCGCGTGGCACCCGAAAAGCGTCCGTCTGTGATCAGCGCCACATCCTTGTCAAGCCCCATGCCGGCAATGGCAGAGGTCGGGTTGAGCATCTCGCGCATGCCCGGACCGCCTTTCGGCCCTTCGTAACGTATGACCACGACATCGCCCGGGGCGATCTTGCCCGCGTAAATGGCCGCAATGGCATCTTCCTCACTATCAAATACACGCGCAGGTCCTGTGTGAACCATCATCTCCGGCGCTACAGCCGAACGCTTCACTACGCAGCCCTCGGGCGCCAGATTGCCCTTGAGCACCGCAATGCCCCCGTCGGGTGAGTAGGGATTGTCGATAGGGCGAATGAGAGTCGGATCACGGTTGATAGCGCCTTCGAGATTTTCGCCCAATGTTTTGCCGGTGACTGTCATGACAGAGGTGTCGAGTAAATGCGCCTTGTTAAGCTCCGCCATAACCGCGTGTACGCCGCCGGCTTGCTCTAAATCCTCCATGTATGTGTCGCCGGCGGGCGCCAGATGACATAGATTGGGTGTCTTACGCGAAATGTCGTTGGCAATGTCCAAATCCAACTCAATGCCGCATTCGTGCGCTATTGCCGGTAAATGCAGCATCGTGTTGGTCGAGCAGCCCAATGCCATGTCGACCGTTTCGGCATTGTGAAAGGCAGCGGGCGTCATTATGTCGCGCGGCTTTATATCGCGTTTAACCAGTTCCATAATCTGCATGCCCGCGTGCTTGGCAAGGCGTAGGCGCGCCGACCATACCGCGGGTATCGTGCCGTTGCCCTTGAGCCCCATGCCTATGGCTTCGGTTAGACAGTTCATCGAGTTCGCCGTGTACATGCCCGAACATGAGCCGCATGTGGGGCAGGCGCTCATCTCATACTCCTCAACGCCTTCTTGCGTAAGCTGTCCGGCATAGTATTTGCCTACAGCCTCAAACATGTGCGACAGACACGTACGGCGCCCATCGGGCAGCCGCCCGGAAAGCATCGGACCGCCCGAACAGAATATTGTCGGTATGTTCACGCGCGCAGCCGCCATAAGCAGACCGGGTACATTTTTGTCGCAGTTGGGTATCATGACCAGACCGTCAAACCCATGTGCCATTACCATGGCTTCTGTGGAATCCGCAATCAGATCGCGTGTGACAAGCGAATACTTCATGCCCACATGCCCCATCGCAATGCCGTCGCATACGGCTATCGCGGGGAACTCAATGGGCGTGCCGCCCGCGGCGCGTATGCCGCTCTTTACCGCGTCGGCAATCTTGTCCAGATTCATATGCCCGGGTACAATCTCGTTGTATGAACATACTACACCTATAAGCGGCCTATCAAGCTCCTCCTTGGTGTAGCCTAAAGCATAAAATAGCGAACGGTTCGGGGCAGTGGGTATGCCCTTTTTCACACTGTCGGATCGCATAAGCAAAATTCACCTCGGCTTATTTGTATAGAGTATTATTCGACAAAAAGTCGGCTTTTCCTTATGGAATCGCCGACTTTTTCAAAAAATTATTTATGCTGTATAGGCTTACTTTTGATTCTTTCTGTACTCTTCGATTACCTTTAGATCCTCGGGCTCGATCTTGTGATCGTGCCAGTAGTATTCGTAATCGTGCTCGCTTACCTGACGCACTACGCGGCAGGGAGTGCCCAATGCTATCGAGTTATCGGGTATGTCGTGCGTGACCACGCTGCCCGCGCCTATTACGCAGTTGTCGCCGATTGTTACGCCCGGCAGTACGATTACGCCCGCGCCAATCCATACGTGGCTGCCGATGTGTATGGGCATGTTGAACTGATAGGCAAGGTCGCGTAGCTCGGGCACGATGGGGTGTCCCGCGACGGTGAGCGTGACGTTGGGTCCTATCATGACGTGATCGCCTATAGTGATTTCGCAGTCATCGACCAGAGTAAGATTGAAGTTTGCGTATACGCTGTTGCCCAGATGTACAAACTTGCCCGCCCAGTTTGCGTGAAGCGGCGGCTCGATGTAGCAGCCTTCGCCGACGGATGCGAACATCTGCTTGAGCAGCGCCTGACGCTTTTCGCCCTCGCAAGGACGCGTGGCGTTGTAGTCGTACTGCAGTTCCAGGCAGCGCGCCTGATCGTTTGCCATCTCCGCCGGATATAGGTAAAGCCTGCCATCAAGCATCTTGGCGTAAGACGTTTGCATGTCGTCCATATGTTTTAGCCTCCCGAAATTTAATTTGATAGTTGAATGATAGCACCGGTTGCGAGCATGGGTCAATACGGGCAGTAGCATTTTATGCGAGAAAAGTGTAAATGTGCGGGGGGAGCTGTTAGCCGTTAGCGGTTAGCTGTTAGGTTGAGTTAGTGCGCGGGGTTACGGCTTAGGGATTAGGGAACAGGGACTAGGGAACAGTCTGAGTTAGAATGAAGAGCTACGTCGTAGCCAAGCCCATGGCTCGCCTGGCGGAGCAGCTGCCGCAGACCGCGGCTGAGAGGTCACACTCGCTGCGCTTACCATCAACACGCCTTCTCGCGCCGCTCTAATATATGGCGGCGCGAGGCGGATGGCA
>CAYTOU010000297.1:0-3029 GCA_964439295.1 uncultured Oscillospiraceae bacterium | reverse complement strand
GAAGCCTCCGACGACGAAATACGCGAGTACTTTAACGACTACGGCCTGAGCAATGACCTGTGCCAGAAGCTCATTACCGATAAAAACGGCGGGCGGCTGATCACAATACACCGCATTGGCTCGGCAGCCATAAAGTCGGATCACGATCTGATATTGGCGATGCAGGATAGCATAATGGACGCGCTGCGCAGTCACGGCATTGAAAACAAGGGCGAAATGTCGCTGCGCAATGCCGTAATCGATTGGCTGGAGACCAAAGAAGCCAACCGCATATACTTCGATAGCCTGATTTCGGAAGATAAGTACATGTGGGACTTCGGCGGCAGGCATGTGGACGAAGTGCTGTCCGTGCTAAAGAGCGCCAATGACGAACACACCGTCACCAAGATGATGCAAAATATAATGCGCGTCGCCGAAGACAACGGCATTACCGCGCTGCGCATGGATATACCCGCCATGTGCGAATGGATAAAGAGCATACTCAAAAACAACGAAATATCGGCGATACTGTTCGTGTGGGATGAGTTCACCGAGTATTTCCAGAATAACCCCAACTCGCTCACGGGTTTTCAGGCTCTGCTCGAAATCAGCGAATCGCACCCGTTCTATTTCATGATAGTCACGCACGAAAGCAAAGCGGTAATAAGGGACGAGCAAAAGCGCAAAAAGTTCATGGACAGAATGGTGGGGCATACGTCTGTCAGAATAGAGCTGCCCGACAACATGGCGTTTAGGCTTATGGCGAAGGCGATGAAGCCGACCGATGATCCGGTGCTGCGCCCCGAGTGGGAAGCGTTTAAGTCCGACCTGAACGGCGAACTGACCGGAGTGCGCAATACAATAATCGCCACATCCAAAAAGAACGCCACGATGGGCAATAAGACAATCGTGTCGGATGAAGAACTGCGCTCCATCGTGCCGCTGCACCCGTACGCGGCATTGGTGCTCAAAAATATGGCAACCGCGTTCAACTCCAACGCCCGCAGCATGTTCGACTTTATAATAAGTAACGACACGACCAATGCCAAGGCGTTTAAGTGGTATATAAATAACTTCGGTCCCCTGGATGAGATGGGCAATCTTATGACCGTTGACATGCTCTGGGACTTCTTCAACCGCACCGACTATACCGGACTCAATGACGACGTGCGCGTTATACTGGATTCGTATACCCAAATTAAGCAGGGCAGCCTGCTGCCCGATCAGGAGCGCGTGTTTAAGACCGCACTGCTATTGGAAGCCATATCCGTGCGCAGCGGCAATGTCGAACTGTTGCGCCCCAATGCGCAGAACATAGACCTGGCATTTAGCGGCACCGACTGGCCCAAGGGCAAGGCGATGAACATAGCCCAAGGTCTATGCGAGCAGGGACTGCTATTCGAGCGCCCGGTGGGCAACGGCATGAAGGAATACACGGTCGCCAACAACGGCGGCGACCGCGGCAAGATAAAGCAGCTTAAAGAGACTATCAGAAACGCGCTCAAGACGCAGGATCTGATTACAGGCGCCGATCTGATTGGCGCGGTGCAGCTGCCCGACTCCATAAAAGGACGCTTTATACTGTGCGCCGCCGCCTCCGGCAACTTCACCAACACCGCCAACCGCGAAAACAACGCGCTCGTGCCCAACCGCTTTAAGGCAGTCGTGACTTTCGCGATAAACGACGACGAGGCAAACGCGATAAAGCGAGGCATAGCCCAAAAGGTAAGCCAGCCGGAAAACGAGCTGTACTACATCGAAAGCCTTGTGCCGCTGGGCGAGGATAACCGCGAACAGTACATAGAGTTTATGGCGTATAGCCAAAACTATGCCTCAAACGACAAAATTCGCGCGAAGGAATATGAAGAGCGGGCCAGGCGCGTGCTGAACAACTGGAAGCAGAACATTGCCAACGGCGCGTTCATGCTCTATACGCCCGAAAACGCAAGCGGCATGCGACTTGCCAATCTAACCGCGCTGAATGAAACGCTGGAGGGCATAAACCATCAGATATACTATTGCGGTCTGGAGCAGTATAACCTGACCAACACCATGTTCCAGGCGAGCGCAATGGCGCAGGGCGCGGAGTGCGGCATGACCGGCGAGCTGAAAGGCGCGTTCCGCTCATCCAGCGAAAACACATCCCTTGCCACCGCGCTAAGCGGCGCATGGAATGTAAAAGATAAGTACTGGGAAGACCCAACCAAGCGCAGTCTCCCCATAGTGCGCATAAAGCTAAAGGTGGACGAGCTTGTGCAGGAAGGCTTTGCGCGCGAGGCGGGCAGGGTGAGCATGCTTACGATACTGGAGGCACTGGAACAGCCGCCGTTCGGCTTTATGCCCATCAACGTGACGGCGTTCGTGATGGGCTTTGTGCTAAAGGACTACGCGACACCCGACTACTTCTGGAGCAATGGCACGAACAGCGACAGCATGTCTCGCGATAAGATGAAGACGATGATCGCCAACGCCCTAAAGCAGATAAGCAACCCCAGCGCCAAGTACAAGGAAGAGTACATAGTCGCCATGAGCGCAAGCCAGCGCGCGTTCTTAAATTGCACCGCCGCGGCGTTCAGGGTGCCCATTGAGCAGTGCATATCCATCGAAAACGCGCGCGACCGGATACGCGGTAGGATGAGGGAATTGTCCTTCCCGATATGGTGCTTAAAGTACCTGCCGCAAGTCTCCGACAATAGCGATGTCGTGGCGGCGATAGACGCGTACTGCGGCATTGCCAATACCGCCAACAGCTTCGAGGCGACCGAAAGCGATCTGGCCGAGCGCATAGGCAGTATAGTGGAAAACAACGGCGATGTTGTCGCCCAGCTTGAACGCCTGTTCACAAACGATATGTGCCAAAAGGGCATGCTTGAGTACATCGACCAATACCGCGATGGCGAGCTGCAAAAGCTGGCGGCCGAAATAGGCGATAGCGGCGCATACCTAAGCGAAGTGAAGAAGAAGTTCAGCGCCGATGCCGCCAACTGGGTATGGAATACCGAAACGGCGGATGAAAGGATATCCGACGTAATACTGGAATACCGCATAAT
>CAYTOU010000296.1:0-3032 GCA_964439295.1 uncultured Oscillospiraceae bacterium | reverse complement strand
ATATGTGCAATGAGCTTTTCCGGTAAATCGGTTTGATTTACGCAAGATATGGCTGTTTTGTCCCTTGACATAAATAATTAAACATGCTATAGTTTGCTCGATAGTTAGAATCAACTAACCGCCATTGTATACACAGTGCCAACTCTTAGTGGTACGCAACGTTTTAATCGCTGTGCGTTTAGGCGCATTATCATAGATAGCAACACGCATAAGCATGAAGAGAGGAAGGATTCATTTGCTTTTACTCAACCGCACGCTGCTCCGCATGGCTAAGGGGTTATGGGGCTGGATTGTGACAATTACACTGCTCAAGATCATAACGCTTGCCGGCACCGCCGGATTTGCTCAAACGCTATCATCGTTCTTGGGCAGCATAACCTCACCCGAAATGACCGCTTCCCAAGCGGGAACAGCAATACTGTCCGCTCTCGCATTGGCACTTATAATGCTGGTGAGCGAGCTGCTGACCGGTGAAGCAGAATATCACTGCACGGCAAAGGCGCGTACTCAGTTGCGGCATGATATATTTGCCAAGGTGCTCGATCTGGATGTCGGCAATGTCGAAAAGATAGGACCGGTTTCCGCAATAACCAGCTCCGTAGACGGTGTTGAGGCAATGACCGTGTATTACAGCAAGTATCTGCCCGGGCTATTGTACTGCGCCGTAGCACCGTTTTACATGTTCTATAGACTCAAGGATGCATCAATGCCCGTGGCGATAACGCTACTGGTGATTTCATTCGTGCTTTTGCCGGTAAACAACATATTCCGAAAGCATATAGAGAGTCTGAAAGGCGAATACTGGAAATCGCTTGAGGACATGACCGGATATTACCTTGAAAATGTGCAGGGACTGACCACACTTAAGCTATATGGTCAGGACGAGCGGCGCACAGAAGGCTTGAAGGAAAAGGCGGAAAACTTCAACCGCAGAGTCATGGACGTAATGAAGGTGAATTTTTCATCATTTCTGCTGACTGATGGGCTTATATATGCATCGGTTATAATTGCGCTTATAATCGCGGGTGTGCAGCTTGCGCATGGCAGCATAGACTTTTCGCAGGCGCTAATGGTGCTCATGCTGTCGTTCAGTTTCTTTGGCTCGATGCGCGCTCTCATGAATGCAACGCACTCGGCATTGGCGGGCGTATCCGCGGCGGACAAGGTTGAAAAGCTACTCGCAATAGATACCGCTCGCCCATATGATCCGTTGATAAAGAAAGAAGAAAACGCCTATGACGGAATTCGCATGGAGCATGTGAGTTTCTCGTACACCGGACGCAATACAGCACTTAAGGATGTATCGATAGAAATACCGCGCGGAAAGGTTACCGCTCTATGCGGACTGTCGGGCTGCGGTAAGAGTACTGTAGCCGCGCTACTTATGCGCTTTTCGGATCTGGATTCGGGGCGCATATTGATAGAAGGGCAAAACTTCATAAGCATGCAACCTGAAGAATTGCGCAAGCGCATAATCATGGTGCCGCAGTTTGTAAACGTATTCAGCGGCACAATCGCGGATAATCTGCGCATGGCCGCACCTCAGGCGACCGATGACGAGCTGATGGCTGTTCTTAAGGATGTCCACTTGAGCGATTGGGTAAGCACCCAGCCGAACGGGCTGTATACCGATGTCGGCGATGCTGGCGGCAAGCTATCCGGCGGTCAAAGGCAAAAGATTGGAATTGCACGCGCGCTTTTGTGCAAAGCGGAATACATCATATTTGATGAAGCGACTTCCAGCGTCGATATGGAGAGCGAACGAGAGATATGGAACTGCCTGCGCACGCTGTCACTGACGCGCACTCTAATAATCATATCGCACAGGCTATCGACAATAGAGAATGCCGATTGCATTTACATGCTGGAGAACGGCGTAGTAGCCGAACATGGCAGGCATGACCAGCTCATGCAAAGTGGAGGGCTTTACAGCCGCCTAGTTAAAGAGCAAGCCGCCCTTGAACAGCAGGGCGAAGAGGTATGGAATGGAGGAATGCACAATGCGTAAGAAGTTCAGCTACTCCATCCCGCGCATGACCGTGCGACTGCTCAAGATAGCAAAGCCCGTGGCAGGGCACTTGACTATATCCACATTGGCGAGCATAATAGGCAACCTTTCACAAATGGGCGTAATGGGATTCGGCGCAATGGCGCTTATGGTATGGGCAAAGCTTACCGATGCGGGCTCAGCTGTGCTATGGTGCGTTCTTGCCGCAATCTGCGCCGCGCTTATTGTGATATGCCGATATACCGAAGGCGTTGTTTCGCATGCCGGTGCATACTCATTGCTGGCGCACATGCGAATTAAGCTGTATGAAAAGATTCGTCAGCTTGCTCCGGCTTGCCTTATGGATCGCAAAAAGGGCGATATACTGAACATCGCCGTATCCGACATAGAGACGATAGAGTTTTTCTTTGCGCATACGATAGGTCCCATGTTTACCGTGGTGATATTGCCGTGCGTCACGCTGGCAATCGCGCTGTGCATACATCCCCTGTTTGCACTTGTGCTGCTGCCTATATACCTTGTAATCAGCGTACTCTTTCCCCTACTCGCGGTGCGTGCCGGACGTCCTATAGGTATACGCTATCGCGAACAGCTAGGCTCACTAAAGTCGCTCGTGTTGGAAAGCGTATACGGATTGCGCGACATTCAGATATTCGGATTCGGTCAAAAGCGCATAGATATGGTGCAGAAGGCCAATTCAAGTGTAAATGCCGCAGCGCACGGGCTTACACTTCACAGGCAGATAGTGACTTCCGCGCCGTCGTTTTTCGTGTACCTGGCGCGCATACTGGTAATTGCGGTGGCATCTTACCTAGCGGCTTCGGGTATAGAAAATCCCGTGGGCGTCATACTGCTCTCCTTCATTGCATCGGCATCGTTTTCGTCTACGCAGTCGCTGACCATGGTTGTATCCAGCCTGCTCGAAACATATGCCGCAGCAGAACGCCTGTTCACGCTTGAAGATACCGAGCCGGAAATCAAAGAAACAGAGCATCCGATTAAGTGTGGCACTATCCGAAAGATT
>CAYTOU010000295.1:0-3036 GCA_964439295.1 uncultured Oscillospiraceae bacterium | reverse complement strand
CCGCTCAAGCCGGCGTGAGAGCTGAACAATTATTAAGCCGTCGACTCCGAAATAGCAGAGTCGGCGGCTTATATATATGCTTTTTTGCAGAATTCTTATCAGTCTACAACCTGGGATTGGTCGCTTTCTTTAACCGTTATCACTACTTGTGTTATGCCGTGCGGGCGCGCTGTAAAGCTCACATAGCAGATATCAACATTGGCAGTACCGATAGTAACGCCGTCCAGGTTGGTAAGGCGTGCGCTCTTTGCGTCGGGCACGATAAGCGTAATTTGGTCGCTCACGCCGTTTAATTCACATACTCGCACGATTATCGTATTGCCTTCACGCCTTAACGATGAGAGCACACTGCTGTTGGCAACAAAATACATTGATCTCGCACAACGCGGACAAGTACCAACGTGTATGCCGGTCGAGCATACGACTGCGGGGTGATTGAGCCGCCGTGCCGCATTCTTGAGTGCGCGCGCATCCGAAGGCGAAACGCCTAACCATACGGTTATATGGTGTATGCCGCGCTCGGGGTACATATCGGGATGCCCTGCCGAGTTGATGAGCGTAACCGACATATCGCCATCGTAATTGCGATAGCCGTACTTGCTGTCGCTGGACAAAAACGCTGCGCGATCGCCATTGACCGCGGCGGCGAATGTCAATGCGGGCAGATCCTGCGGTGCGCTTGCTCGGTCGATTACACCGGCGGGCACATCCATGCGCGATATGCAGCCGTCCGCTATGGGCGCGCTGAACACCAGCACGGGCACGGTATCGCCCTTTGCATTTTCGTTCCAATCTATATCAAACTCATACTTGAGCTGCGATGCCCCTGCATACAGCGATATGCGCGTCTTGACTATCGAAGAAAGCACATGCTGCTCTATTTCGAGCGACTGACATAGCTCATTCGATGAAGGAGTAACGCGCACGGTTTTTTCAAGCGGATGCACGCTTAGCCAACGCCCTATGTGCCATGCATCGCTGGTATTACTCTCGGTATCCACCAGCATAAGCTGTCCGCGCTTGCCACTCGATATAAATTCACTTCCGTGACACTTGTCGATGAGCGACATTAGAGAGCCGTCCATGCGCGAAAATACCGCGCGAATGTGCTCGTTCTCCATGACTATGTCGGTGTGTATGGGCTCGGTGCGCACGTCGTCCAGCCTGTATGTGGTATAGCACTCCGCCTCACGTTCGGTCACGGCCAGCGTCGAATATCCCAGTGCGGGTACGCTAATGCGCGTAAGCAGGCGCAGCTTCTGATGATCCCAGTACCACTCGGGCTCGCGCGTGAGCAGTGCGTGCGGCAGATGCTCTTGATCCGGCCCCAATACCTCAATACGGTTTATGTCAAACGGCCAATCCCATAGCGTTATTTCCACAACCTCGTCGCGATCGGTCTCGGTCGGATTGTATACCGTGTATACGCGTGTGCGTCCGCGCCCGCGTTCGGGATTGGGCACACCGGCATATGCCTCTATGCCGTAGCCCGCACCTGCGCCTTCTGATTGAGTCCCTTCGGCATCGCGCATGTGATACACGGACGTGTCTATCTGTTCGCCTATGCGCGTTATCGCGGCGGAAGATGCGGTATTGGCTATAGCCATGCTCTCGCTATATAGTCCCATTGCGTACTCGCGACTCTCCTGCACGCATGAGCCGGTCAGTATATCGTGGAAGTGCGTGAACAGCACATTGCGCCACGCCTTGTCACTGCGCTCGGTGGGTATGCTACTGCGGCTGAGCGCGGTCAGCGTCTCGGCATCCAGCAGTGCGGCTTCGCAGCGGCGGTTGGCGCGCTTTATGCGCGACTGAGTGGTGTAGCAGCCGGTGAATATGGCGTTTAGCTCCTCGGTACGCAGCGTGAGCTTATCGCGCACGCTTTCGGCTTTCTCAAAGTACTCGTGGAACGAACCGAACTTTATGCGCGGGAATATCGGCCAACGCTGCATTTCGATTATGCGCTCAATGTCGCGGCGCGTCACTCCGCCGCCGTGATTGCCCACGCCGTATACGATAAGTCCGGTCTTGAGCCCGCCCGAGCAGTGCGACATTTCTATTACGCCCGTACCTATATCCGGCGTTATGCCGCTGTTGTACCAATACGGCTCGCGGTATACAAGCAGCTCGGCACCAGAAGGTGCGCGCCAGCGGTATATTACGTCCTTTGTGGTCAGTCCGCGGCAGTGGTACATGTACTTGACCGAACCGAACGTGTCAATCTCGGGTATGAACGCGCTGTGTCCGAATGTATCCGGCGAAAAGTCGATATTGAGCGACTCACCCGGCACACCCCATACTTCGCTTAGGTACTTACGCGTCTGGGCGATATGGCGCAGCAGCGATTCTGTGTCGGGCATGTTCTTGTCGGTTTCAACCCATGCGCTGGCGGTGACTTCCCAGCGCCCTTCCTGTATGCGCGCCTGTATTTCGCGCATCATGTCGGGATCGTATTCTTCGACAATTTTGTATACAGACGCCTGCGACTGCGAAAATTTAAAGTCCGGGTACTCGTTCATGAGATTGAGCATAGTGCGGAATGTGGACAGCGTTGCCGCAACAGTCTCCTGCCAGCTCCACATCCAGTTCATGTCGATGTGCGCATGACCGGCGCACAGCACCTCATACTCGTGCGCATCGTCCGCCATGGGCATGAGTGCCTGTTCGGCCTTAAGCGCAGCGGAACGTGTGATAGTACCCTCAGCGTCCAGCTCGCTCTCGAGTATGCTCAGTGCGTTGTCGACTTCGTTATAGCACATCTGATGTAGCTCGTCGTTAAGCTTTATCGCAAAGTCGATTTCACTTATAATGCGCCGTATGTGACTTGCCGGCATGGTTATGCCGCTCTTTATTTCGGTTGGCATGCCGAATGTGTATTCGAAGCCGCGCTTTTCGCGATTGCCGCCTATGCGCGTCTTTATTTCGATAAATCTCTGTACAAAGTCGGACATATATGCCTCCTTAAATAGTCACTTTTATAGTTCGGCGGAAGAGAATATCTCATCCACCGCTGCGTTGTATTCATTTACGTTTTTT
>CAYTOU010000294.1:0-3047 GCA_964439295.1 uncultured Oscillospiraceae bacterium | reverse complement strand
CAAGAGGTGATAACAAATGATAGGAATACTGTGGCTGGCGGCATTTTTGCTGGAGGGCGAAATTGTCGGGTTTAAGGTGTTCGCGCGGCGGTCGACGCTCGCGCGGACGTGGCTGGGCGGCACGATTGGACTGGTCATGGCTATGTGGCTGCCCGCGCTGCTCGCGTTCGTCATGCGGTTTACAATCGCCGCGCAGTGGACGGCGCTGGGCGTGGGCGCAGTGCTCGCCGCGCTGGCATACGTGCTCGTTAAGACGCCCGAAAGCCTGCCTAAACGACGGGACGACGCGCCGCCTAAGTGGGCGGTGCTTATAGCCGTCGTGCCGCTGCTGCTCGTGGGCGCATACCTGCAGTATACCCATAATATGCGCCCGGTAAATGGCGGCTATAACGTCGGTCAGTCCACTTATAGCGATATTAACCTGCACTTGAGCATAGTCACCGGCATAAAGGACTCTGCTTTCCCGCCCGAATACATAATACTGCCCGGCACTAGGCTCTGCTACCCATTCTTAGTCGATACCCTGAGCGGCTCAATGTATATGCTGGGCACGGATATTTCCACTTGCCTGTGGCTGCCCGGCATAATCATGATGGCGCTCGTGTTCGTGGGCTATACGTTCATCGCCTGGCGCATTACCGGTAAGGGCTGGCTGACCGTGCTGTGCGTGCTGCTGCTGTTCGTAAACGGCGGCTTCGGCTTTGCCGATATGGTCGACATGGTCGTGAAAGACCCCTCGAGCTTCTTTGAGATATTCACCGGCTACTATAAGACGCCCACTAACCTGCCCGACCTTAACCTGCGCTGGAGCAATATATTGGTCGATATGCTGGTGCCGCAGCGCACGTTCCTGGCCGGCTGGACGGTGCTGTTGCCCGTCATGTACCTGGTGCTGGAGGGCGCAAAGGAACATAAGCGCCAAACCTTCATAGTCGCCGGCATACTCGCGGGCTGCATGCCCATGATCAATACCCACTCCTTCCTCGCGCTGGGTCTGGCGTCAATCGGCTTTATGATATGCCAACTGGTTCAGTGCGCGTGCGATAAGCGTAAGGCGCTTAAAGACGGCAATACCGCCGAGGCAAACGCCGCGTCCGAACTCTTCGGTCGCACATTCTGGGACTACGCCGTGTTCGGCATAATCGCGATAGTCATGGCACTGCCGCAGATATTCACCTGGACAATCAATCAGGCGACAGAAGGCGGCTTCGTAAAGCTCCACTTCAATTGGGTCAATAACGACGGCAGCGGACTCATTGACGATTACCTCTGGTTCTGGATAAAGAACATAGGTCCGGTCGCGCTGTTCATTATTCCCGCCCTACTGGACTCCAAGCGCGAACGCCGCATGATAGCCGTGGGCGCGTTCGCGATATTCGCCGTCGCCGAAACTATCGTGTTCCAGCCGCTGGTATACGATAACAATAAGCTCTACTACGTGTGGTACCTGCTCATGATGCCGGTCGCGGTTATGTATGTGCAGCGCATATACGAGGGCATGCGCCGCATGAAACTGCGCGGCATACGCATTCTGGCCACCGCGTTCGTGTTCTGCGCACTGCTCAGCGGCACACTTACCATATGCCGCGAAACCGTGTCCGACTATCAGCTGTATAACGCAACCGAGGTCACCGCGATGGAGTATGTCAGCGAAAACGCGCCGCAGGACGCCGTGTTCCTGACCGGCGAACAGCACAATAACGCCGTATCCACGCTCGCCGGACGCAAGCTGGTGTGCGGCTCGCCCACATTCCTCTACTTCCACGGGCTCAACTACTATCAGCAGGAAAGCGACGCCTACGCCATGTTCCAAGACCCCGTGGGCAGCGCGGATCTCTTCACAGAGTACTCGGTCGACTTCATATATATAAGCAGCCAGGAACGCTCGCAGTACGCACTGGACGAAAGCCTTATAAGTAGCCTTTACCCGCTGTGGTACTCGCTGGGCGACATAAACATATACGCCGTGTCCGAACGCGCGATAGCGTCTTTGGGCTAACCCAAACGACCCCACTTTCAGGCGGCTTTACGCACGCGACTCCGGCTTTTTCCGGGGTCGCATGCGCAAAATCCGACTTACACAATTGCCTTGTGCAAATTGAAAATAAGTAAGCGGTATTTTTAGTGAAATACGTAATAAAATCAACTATTTGCAATACGAAAAGCCAATTCTAATGTGCATTGTTCCTAAAATGAAAAAAATTCATGCGTTGAATGCACATCAACTTAACAACGACTACAATAAAAGAGCCGAAAATATACGGCGTCTTAATAACATTTGTGGGCTGAGGGCTTGAATTTTATTCTAACATAGTATACAATGGGATAAGGAATTAATTATTCAATTATGCGATTTCGTTTTTAGAAATGATGATAGGGGGAAATTGAAAATGGAAAACACCACCAGACCCGACGAGCAGATGGTAGAACAGATCGCGTCGAACATATTCCACGTTATGCCGCTACTGCGCAAGCGCCTTTTGCGCCTTGACGTAGTGCAGGCCGAGCACGGCATCCCGCTGAGCCATGCGCAGGTACTGGCCATGCTGAGCGAGAACAAGAGCATGTCCGTATCCGAGATTTCGCGCAAGCTGGGCATTGCCAAGCCCAACATCACTCCTCTGGTTGACCGCCTGATCGCTTCCGATCTGGTTGATCGCGTACGCGATACCGGCGACCGCCGCGTCGTTAACGTAGTGATCCAGCCCGCCGGCATACAGAAGCTGGCCGAGATCCAGAAGTCCATAGGCAATCAGGTTCGCGAGTGGGCGAACAACATGTCCGAAGAGGACTTCAACGAGCTGGCCACCGCTCTGAACAGCATCACCCGCATTCTCTCCAGCCTCAAGGCGTAACACCGCGCCCTATGCGCCCGCGCATGGTTGAGGGGACTATGCCCCGCGCGTGAAATAGTACGTATTTTAAAGTACCCCCGCTGCAGACAATGACGTTTGCGGCGGGGGTTGTTTTGCGCGGGGAGGTGTTTGGGGGAAGCTGTTAGCCGTTAGCGGTTAGCTGTTAGCTTTAGTTAGAATGCTGAGTGACTT
>CAYTOU010000293.1:0-3051 GCA_964439295.1 uncultured Oscillospiraceae bacterium | reverse complement strand
ATAGCAATGATCTTCTCGCGATTCTCGCGCAGAGTATAAAAGTCGCACAAGCTTGACTTTGAATATGCATAGTGCGTATTCGCTGTGTGCCGGATAAGATAGTCGGTAAAGAAGTTTTCCCAGCTGAAATACCGACTGCTATCAATCGCTTCCGAAGGATCGGTAAGCATTTTTTGCAAATCCGGATCATCAATCAAGCCGGATTGCAGTATAAGCCATTCAAAACACTCGGGCAGACAAATCGTGATCTTGTCCGCATACTGATGCTGAAGCGTCATGAGCCGCCCCATTTCGCAGCCGAATGCCGCACCGTCCGCCACTACAACCACGCTTTTATCGTGATGCTCCATGAGCCACGGGAATATGTTCGAATTGCTTCCTGCGGGCACGCATTGTACACTCGTCCCCTCGTAAACGCTTTGGTAGAATTGATATCCGGCATGCGAATCTTCGGTTAAGAGAATTTCGGACTTCTTGCTTTCCGATGCCTGTGCATACGTGAGTCCTTTAGAAGACTTATATCTCTTGCGAAAAGTATGGTACTTTCCGCTCGTCTTGATTTCGTATATCTCTTCTACACTATACGGAAGGTTATGAAAAGCCTCGCGCGAAAACAGCACATAGTAATTATCCGATGCCTTAACGGCGGATGCAAACTGTTCAGTACATGCGTAGTCGGCGTCTTCGTCTATGAACACTATGCTCTGTGCGGTGCTTTGCAGCTTGCTTTCCCACGCGTCATCGGGACGAAGCGCTATGCACGGAACATCGCAATTAACATATACACCGCTCTTTTCGCCTTGCTGAGCATAAGCCGCTATCATATCAAAAAGCGTAGTTTTGCCGGTACCGCTATCACCTTGCACAATTGTAATATTGCGATTCAAGGTGAAGTCATAGCGTACCTTCCGATTATTCCTGACCTGGACTGTATGCTTTCCGATCATGGCTTATACATACTCCCCTGCGTATAACACGAGTTCGCGCATGTTATGAGCGATCTTGCCGTTGTTCTTAATTCGAATTCGGAATTCACCATCGCCGAAGTCCATCAGATGGCGCAGGTTGATTTCGACTTTCCGCTTTTGTGCCATTTTGAGCAACCATTTAGCGCAGTTATCACCGCACTTTGACGCATTGAAGATCCGTTTAGTATCCTTATAGATAAGTATCAGCATCTTCACGCCTCCGGACAGCTGCGTGGGCGGAATCAGTCCCAACACCGGGCTTTGGATAAGGTTACTATCCAAGACCTCAGAGTGATCCACATCTCGAATCATTTCAACACACATGGGATCGGTGATCCACTCATCGCGATATGTGTTCTTGAAATATGTCGATGAATCGTAGATCGCCTCAGGGCAATCGCCGAAATATACGTTTAGCATGGTTACCTCCGGGATTTTTAGCGTTGCAACTGCAATCGGATTTTGGGTGGTGTTATGATATAATTCTATGCATGAAGGCAATTTCCTGCTTTGCCACATTTGATTTTAGAATGCAAATCAAAGAGCTGAACCAATTTTGCCAGGCGAACACTATTGTTCAAAAATTCACCATCACAACCGATGTCAACAAATAAGCCGCTGATGTATACACCAGCGGCATGAAAGTCAGAGTAACCATATGAACGAGCCACCACCAATACCTTACTCAAATAACGCACGATTTAGCGGTGAGTCCGTACTTTTGTGATTAACCGGCAGCGCAAGTGCGTACGGTATGAAGAAGAACGCTGTTATAGTACAGCTCATCCGGGCAGAGATCCTGGCCATTTGCCCACTCTACCGTATAGCCATTGGTAAACACAGTGCGGAAATACTTTTCGTCCTTCAGTTCCGAATACCATTCGCCTTTGATGTATGGCTTCACGTCAAACTGCCTGACATCACCATTGTCAAAGGTTATGCGTAGTGTGTAATCGTGTTGGGCTTGCACCGCAATTGCCGTAGGTCTCAGCATATGATCATCTCCTTAGCGCAGAGGGTCTATTTTGAAATAGCTGTCGCCCTTTTCTGTTGTACCACAATGCGAATGGTTTTACCATTCTTGTACAGTCCATCCTATATATCGGCTTTGCTTTTGCGCTTTTCAGCCACTTCCGATTTCTGATGATCCCTTCGTACCTGCCAAACTGCGGGATTGCCGGGATTTTAGATTATTGGGATTTTGGATTATTCCCGATTCCAAATACCCGGCATTCCCACAAAATTAGGATTGATTGGATTGGGGTAATATATTTATGATTTAGACTTCAAAAGCAGAAAGCCGAACCCACACAGCCGGTCGTACACTATCGCGTGAAAGGTCGACATAGTCGCCGGAGTCGTCGACGGAGCCGTCGCCGCCGACATTAGCAGCGGAGCTGCAATCGCCGCCGGGCGAACGAAGCCACCACCAGCATGCTCCACTGTCAGAAGTATACACTCCTTGTTTTTCGGCATAATCCGTGGGATAGCAGATTCTATCCTCATCACTTGCGAAGTACTTATTGACCTCGTCTATGCTCAGAAGGAATACATTGTCCGTTGTAGCGTTACCGGGATCGGTACTGTAGCTTGGGTTCGGGTCGGCAGTTACATTGGACTTTATTATGTGCTGCTTATCGTCCGCACTGAATGCCTTATTGTAAAAGTCAGTGTTCAGCCATGTACGCAGCGTACACTTTTCCCACATGATGTTCATACACTTCTCATTGTATGGCTGTGCACTCAAACCGTAGCTACTGATGAGCAGTGCCTTATCATCATCACATGCTAAAACTTGCCATTCAATCGGAGTGCGATCTGTATGGGAAACCTTTTGTGGATAGACACCGAATTTCACAGTATCGCCAACAGAAAGTGCAAGCTCGCGTCTTAAGCTTTCAATTTTCTCCTGTGAAAAGTCGGCATAGGCACTATCCAAAGTAGAAAGCCGTTTTTGAAGTATCTTCTTATCTTCCTCTACTTTTGCTTGGCTCGCTTCGAATTGTCTTTGGCCTGCTCCTGCGATATCTTGTTTTTTTCGCAATTCTCTTTGTGCGCGGTTAATTTCACTTTTCTTGTTATT
>CAYTOU010000292.1:0-3057 GCA_964439295.1 uncultured Oscillospiraceae bacterium | reverse complement strand
GCCGCGGACTGCCAGCTGGGCAGCTTTTCACCCAGGAAGGTGTGGAAGACCGTACCGCTGGTGTAGAGCGGCTGCAGCTTGTCCTGAATATCCAGCGCCGCAAATACATCTTCGGTATAGCCCACCGGCAAATGGCTGGAATTGGTGTAGTAGGGCGCCGCGCCCTCGTGGGCGGTGATGATGTCCGGATACTGGGCCTTGTCGTGCTTGGCCAGCCGGTAGGCTGTGGATTCGGCCGGCGTCGCCTCCAGATTGTAAAGATCGCCGTACTTCTCCTGGTAATCCGAGAGTTTTTCACGCATGTGCTTCAGAACCCGCACAGCAAAATCCTGGGTTTCCGCGTGCGTCAGATCCTTCCGGAGCCACTTTGCATTCAGTCCCGCCTCGTTCATGCCCACAAGTCCGATGGTGGAGAAATGATTGTCAAAGTTTCCCAGATACCGCCTGGTATACGGGTAAAGGCCTTCTTTCAGCAGCTTCCCGATGGTCGTGCGCTTGATTTTCAGACTCCGGGCCGCGATGTCCATCAGACGATCCAGCCGGGCAAAGAAATCCTGCTCGTCTGCCGCCAGGTACGCAATCCGGGGCAGGTTGATGGTCACGACCCCCACCGAGCCGGTGGATTCGCCGCTTCCGAAATAGCCGCCGCTTTTTTTCCGCAGTTCCCTCAGATCCAGGCGCAGGCGGCAGCACATGCTGCGCACGTCACTGGGCTCCATGTCTGAATTGATGTAGTTGGAGAAATAGGGCGTGCCGTATTTGGCAGTCATTTCAAACAGCAGGCGGTTGTTCTCCGTCTCTGACCAGTCAAAATTCTTGGTGATGGAATAGGTCGGGATGGGATACTGGAATCCGCGGCCGTTGGCGTCGCCCCCGATCATGACCTCGATGAACGCCTTGTTGATCGTGTCCATTTCAGCCTGGCAGTCCCCATAGGTGAAGTCCATGGCTTTTCCGCCCACGATGCAGGGCTGATCTGCCAGATCCGCCGGCACGGTCCAGTCCAAAGTGATATTGGAAAACGGTGCCTGGGTTCCCCAGCGGCTGGGCGTGTTGACACCAAAAACGAAGCTCTCAATGCAATGCTTGACCTCCTCGTAGCTCAGGTGATCCGTGCGGACGAAAGGTGCCAGATAGGTGTCGAAGCTGGAGAAGGCCTGGGCGCCTGCCCATTCGTTCTGCATGATGCCCAGGAAATTGACCATCTGGTTGCACAGGGTCGCCAGGTGTCGGGCCGGGGCACTGGTAATCTTACCCGGGACGCCGCCCAGCCCCTCCTGCAGCAGCTGCTTCAGGCTCCACCCGGCACAGTAGCCCGTGAGCATGGACAGGTCATGCAGATGCAGATCCGCATTCCGGTGGGCATTGGCAATTTCCTCGTCGTAGATCTCGCTGAGCCAATAGTTGGCCGTGATGGCCCCGGAGTTGGACAGAATCAGGCCGCCGACCGAGTAGGTGACCGTGGAATTTTCCTTTACCCGCCAGTCAGAGACACCCAGGTAGTCATCCACCAGCTTTTTGTAATCCAACACCGTGGAACGCATTTCCCGCAGCTTTTCCCGGTTCTTCCGGTACAGGATATAGGATTTTGCCACCGCGGCATAGCCTGCCCGCTGGAGCACGGCCTCGGCGCTGTCCTGGATGTCCTCCACGCCGATGGTGCCATTGCGGATTTTTCCCGCATAGTCGGCCGTGACCTGCAGGGCCAAAAGATTGATGATATCCGGATTGTACGGAATTTGGGTTGCGTTAAATGCCTTGGTAATGGCGTCGGTAATTCTGTTCAGGTCGAAGGGCACGGTTCTTCCGTCCCGTTTTGTTACTTGATACATGTTTCTCTCTCCTCTATTCTCCCCGAATCCGGGTGTTTGGTATCCAGGGCAGCACAGCTTCCCGGAGCGCTTCCGTTTCCGCTGCAGACAGGGCCTGTACACCACCCAGAACCAGATCACCGGAGTCCACGAAGCCCTGCAGATAATACTGCCGGGCGCCCTGCAGCCAGCGCCCGATTTCTTCCATGTCCTGCGGCGTGTGAAACGGGCTGCAGACCGTCGTCCGGAACTCATACTCCACCTGCCCCGCCATCAGCAGGGCGGCACTTTCCGCCACCTGATCCGCCACGTCTGCGCCGCAGGTTTCCCGGTAACGGGTGCGGGAATTTTTGATGTCCATCGCCACATAATCCACCAGACCCCGCCGCAGGATATCCCGCAGCATACCGGGATTGGTCCCGTTGGTATCCAGCTTGATCAAAAACGGAAGGCCGCGCAGCGCTGCCAGAAAATCGGTCAGCTCCGGCTGGCAGGTCGGTTCGCCGCCGGAAACACAGACTGCATCCAACTTGCCCACGCGTGTTTTCAAAAATTTCCGCACGTCTTCTGCGGAAAGTCCTGCTCGCCCTGCCCGCTCCGGCAATACCAGGTCCGGATTGTGGCAATAGGGACAGCGCAGGTTACAGCCGGACAGGAACACGGTGCAGGCAACCTTTCCGGGATAGTCCAGCAGCGTCAGCTTCTGCATTCCGGCAATCCGCATGTCAAAGCCTTCTTTCTGATTGGGATACGCTCCCCAGTATACTGTATCTTGTGGTTCTTGTCAACATTTGATAACTATATGTTGCTTCGCATCCGCTCCTCGGCCATGAAAGCATCAAAACAACAATGGATCGGTACGTTCATGTGACTGCCGAATCGCCGGATAAGGTATCCCAGCGTTCAATGGCAAAATTGAGTTTGTTTGAATAGCGGTGCTGCCTTAATCCTGTTGCAAGAAGGGAGTGTGCGGTGGTACGCACACTCCCTTTGATTGGGTTCCCTGATTTTGCTCTGCCCCGACTGTTGACGCAGAGCCTTTCATATACATAAATTATCCGCCGAAATATGCCTTTTTTACAACATCGTTGCTGCGGATATCCTCTATGGTGCCCTCAGCGACAAGATCGCCGACCTGCAGAGTATAGCAATACTGCGCCGTACCGAATGCCAGGTGGACATTCTGCTCTACCAGAAGTATCGAGGTGCCCTTCGTCTTGTTAATCTCCTTAATCTTCACGCCAAT
>CAYTOU010000291.1:0-3066 GCA_964439295.1 uncultured Oscillospiraceae bacterium | reverse complement strand
AACAACCCCCGTCAACGCACTAAAATGCGCGCGTTTATATGCGAGTTAGAGGGCTCGTTGGGGTATTTGCGAAATTTGCATTAAATCGGATTCTGTGATACCATGTTATGCATAGTGATTGATCGACAACTTGCTATTTGTATGGCTTTTTGGAGGTGCGTACATGGATCTCATCGGGAAGGAAGTAGTCCACACTAAATACGGCAGCGGCAGGATTAAAAAGTATGATGGTTCATGCATATTTGTGAGCTTTGATAGTGTAAAAGGACAAAAGCAATTCCAATATCCCACATGCTTTAATAGCTTTATGAAATTTGCCAACGAAAATGACGATGCGCGCATGCGAGCCGGTTTAAACAGCTCCGGCAGCTCCACTTCGTCCACTCAAGCGGCGGGCATACATGTGCAAATCGCGCCGCAACCGAGCATAAGCGCGAGCGGCAGCGTTCCCGCACACAGCGCAAAAAGTCGCAAGAGAACCGACGACGAGTCTTCCGGTGGATACAGGTCTCCCCGCTATTCGTCGGTCGAGGACTTCTGCGCCGACTACAGCCGCGCGATTTCAAAGGAGATAAACTTTCTCAGAGATGACGGCGGCAAGCGCCAAAGGCTTACCGACGGAAAATACATCGAGTTCAAAAACGGCAGCTACATATATTCGTTTGAAGCCGACACCGAGCTCAAGTACCCGGACGGCACGCAGATAAAGCTATGGCGGGGGCAAGACAGCTTTAAGGCCGCTATCGAGGGCAGCGAGGATTTCATCGTTATAATATCGTCCGAGGAATATCTGGGCGATGAAGTTGCGTCAATCGAGTTCTCCGCCGAGCCCTGGCAGCTGCTATACTGGCTCAATAACCGCCTGGATGAAATTGTTAAAAGTCATTCCTCAATAGTTCGCGAGCTCATATGCTCGGGCAAAAGCGCCATCGACCTGCACAGCAAAATCGTCACCGGGCAGCAGCAAGCGATAGATATGTCTGAAAAGCAGCCCATCACGTTCGTATGGGGACCGCCGGGCACGGGCAAGACACAGACGCTCGCGCGCATGGCTCTGCACCATATGACCCGGCGGCCGCGCCCGCGCACTGTACTGATGCTGTCGTACAGCAATGTGTCCGTCGACGGCGCTATGCTGCGCGTGGTGAGCCTTGCCGAGGAAAATAAAAATAATGACTTGCTTGAGCCCGGCGTTTTAGTGCGCTACGGTTATCCGCGGCAAAAGGAAATTCTAAACCATCCATACCTTTCGTCGTACAACCTGGCAATACTCAACACGGGCACTAAGAAAAAGCGCGATGATTTGCTAAAAGAAAAGGACAAGCTGGATCATAATTCGCCGCGGTATGTTCAGGTGCTTCAGGAGCTGAACAAGATAAGAAAAGATATTTCCGAAGCCGAAAAGAAGACTGTCGAAAACGCGCGTTTCGTCGCGACAACGGTCTCCAAAGCCATTGCCGACAAGGCGATATACTCGCGCAAATTCGACGTGGTGATATTTGACGAGGCCTCAATGGCATACGTGCCGCAGATAGCGTATGCCGCCGGCCTTGCGGGGCGCGCGTTTGTGTGCATGGGCGACTTTAGGCAGCTCCCGCCCATCGTGCAGGGCGGCAAGGAGTCCATACTCAACGCGGACATATTCGACTACTGCGGCATAACCGAGGCCGTGGGGCGCAAATGCGGGCACATGTGGCTATGCATGCTCGATGAACAGCACCGCATGCATCCGGCAATTGCCGAATTTGCGAGCAAGACGATGTACGGCGGCTTACTTAAGTCCGATGCCGAAATGCTAAGCAAGCGAAATTCGATCGCGCTCGCCGCGCCTTTTGGCAATCACCCGCTCGCGTTTGCCGACTTAACCGGCATGATGAGCGTCTCAACGAAGACGGGCAACGGCTCTCATATAAACATACTCAGCGCGCTTATAACGTTCTCACTGGCTCTGCAGGCGGCAAAGCGCAATGAGGTCGGCATAATAACGCCGTACAACGCGCAGTCGCGCCTGCTGCTTGCAATGTCGCGCGATGTCGTAAAGGCTAAAGAGTTGCCGGAATACATTAAAAAATTCCCGTGGATTCAAGATCTGAAAGAGATAACCTGCGCGACCGTTCATCAGTTTCAGGGCTCTGAAAAAGACGTGATACTGTATGACGCGGTGGATTGTTATCGCATGAACAGGCTCGGCGGGCTATTGAGTTCGACCGCCAACAATTACGCCAACCGTCTGTTCAACGTGGCTCTGACGCGCGCGAAGGGCAAATTCATAGGCATTGCCAACGTGAGCTTTATGAAGGCCAAGAAAATTTCTACGGATTACATGTTTGGCAAAATGATTGACCTACAGGAGCACGGCTCTCTTGCGGTCGGGAAAGATAAGCTTAAGGTCGGCAGCGGCAGCCTAAAGATCGGCAAAGATCTCATTGCCGACAGCGCCGCGTCAACGCTCGGCATAATGAAGGTATACGGCGAAAGCAATGTCGCCGCAAGCGAGAACGCGCTCATTGACGATATAAAGAGTGCCAAGGCTGAGATAAGAATCGACATACCGGACAGTTTAAAGACCGATATTGTAGATAAGAAGAGCGGCGAGATAGACTGCGCGTTTTTACGCGCGCTGGCAGCTGAATTGCAGACCGCCAAGCAACGCAATGTTAAATGTGTTGTGCGCGCGGAAAAGTGGTCAGCGCTTCCGTTCAGCATACGGCAGCACGCGATTGAAAACTCAAGTGCCGTGAATCCGCTAATCATAATCGACAGTAAGATCGTATGGTTCGGCTTGCCCGAGTCGAACGCCACCTTTGTAACGGCCGATAAGTCGCAGAACATATGCTACCGCCCGATAATACGCTTTGAAGGGCGCCAGACGGCCAAGGCGATATGCGGCTTTATGAACATGAGCGACACGTCGAATCACAACACAACCGTTGACGAGGGCGGCGACGGCAAAAAAGTGGTGGACAATTTCGCGCAATACGTGCTCCAGAACGTTGAGTGCCCGGAATGCCATAACGCTTGCATGCTGAAAAAGAGTAGAAACGGTAAGTTCTTTATCGGATGCAC
>CAYTOU010000290.1:0-3115 GCA_964439295.1 uncultured Oscillospiraceae bacterium | reverse complement strand
TCAACATGCATGGAGCGAAAGCTTCTGGTTCTGCTCGAAGTGATGAGACTTATCTGTTTAAAAAGCAGATAAGTCTCTTTTTTTACCCCATAAGGAGGAAAAACATGAAGGAGTATCTGAAAAAATGGCAGGATGTGGCCGATGAGGTGCGCAGCGGCGAAAGCGGCTTGACGACCTCGGAAGCCAAGGCGCGACTGGAGAAAAACGGCCTGAACAAGCTGGCGGAGGGCAAAAAGCCTTCCCTGCTTCACCGCTTTTTGGAACAGTTGGCCGACCCGATGATAATCGTACTGATCGTGGCGGCGGTGCTTTCGCTGGTCACGGCGATATATTCCGGCGATTCGTTCGCCGACGCGATTATCATCGTGGCGGTGGTTCTGATCAACGCCATACTGGGCGTGGTGCAGGAAAGCAAGGCGGAACAGGCGATTGCCGCGCTTTCGGAAATGACGGCGCCGACTTCCAAGGTGCTGCGCGACGGCTCCATGTGCGTTATCCCCTCGCAGGAGCTGGTGGTTGGCGATGTGATTCTGATGGAAGCGGGCGATTCAGTGCCGGCGGATGCGCGCCTAATCGAGTGCGCCAGTTTGAAAATCGAGGAATCCGCCCTGACCGGCGAATCCGTTCCCGTGAACAAGGATGTCGATGCCATTTCGGCGGGCGAAAAGGATGTGCCGCTGGGCGACCGCAAGAACATGGTGTACATGGGTTCTTCCGTGGCATACGGTCGCGGCAAGGCAATCGTAACGGCAACCGGCATGCATACCGAGGTCGGCAAGATCGCCGGCGCGTTGGCGGCGGCGGAGGATGGCGACACGCCGCTTCAGAAGAAGCTTTCGCAGCTGAGCAAAATTTTGAGCGCGCTGGTGTTGGGTTTGTGCGTTGCGATGTTTGCGTTCAGCGTGATTCGCAGTTATCCCAATGTCACGCTTACCGGCTTAATTGACACATTCATGGTGGCGATTAGTCTGGCGGTGGCGGCTATTCCCGAGGGACTGGCGGCGGTGGTCACGATAGTGCTGTCAATCGGCGTGACGAACATGTCGAAAAAGAACGCGATAATCCGCAAGCTCACGGCAGTGGAAACGCTTGGCTGCGCGCAGGTGATCTGCTCGGACAAGACGGGCACGCTTACGCAGAACCGCATGACTGTGGTGGAAAGCACGGGCTCGGACAAAAACCTGCTGGCAACGGCAATGACGCTGTGCTCGGATGCGCAGACCGATGAAACAGGCAAAGCCGTGGGCGAGCCGACCGAATGCGCGCTGGTGAATTTCGCATTCGAATCGGGCATTGACAAGCGAAAACTAAATTGGCCGCGCGTGGGCGAAGCGCCGTTTGACTCCATGCGCAAGATGATGAGCACCGTGCACCGTAAGTCCGACGGCACCATAATTCAGTTCACCAAGGGCGCGCCGGATGAGGTGCTGAAGTGCTGCACGTCCGCGCTCGTTGACGGACAGGTGGTTCCGCTTACCGATGCCGTGCGCAAAGAAATCCTTGCCGAAAACAAGCGCATGGCGGATAAGGCACTGCGCGTGCTGGCCGCGGCTGAGCGCAAGTGGGATAGCATGCCCGAGGACTGCTCGCCTAATGCGCTGGAGCAGGAGCTTACATTTATCGGCATGACCGGCATGATTGACCCGGTTCGCCCGGAGGTCAAGCCGGCGATTGCCGAGTGCCGCCGCGCGGGCATTCGCCCGATAATGATCACCGGCGACCACAAGGATACCGCGACGGCCATCGCGCTGGAGTTGGGCATTCTGGACTCTCCCGATCAGGCGATTACCGGCTCAATGCTCGACGATATGACCGATGAGGAGCTTTCAAAGAACATCGAGCGCTACCGCGTGTACGCCCGTGTTCAGCCCGAGCACAAGGTGCGCATAGTCAACGCGTGGCGCAATCGCGGCAAGGTAACCGCCATGACCGGCGACGGCGTGAACGACGCGCCTTCCATAAAGAACGCGGATATCGGCATAGGCATGGGCATAACCGGCACGGACGTTACGAAAAACGTCGCCGACATGGTGCTGGCGGACGACAACTTTGCCACGATTGTGGTGGCTGTTTCCGAAGGACGCCGCATCTACGACAACATACGCAAGGCGATTCAGTTCCTGCTTTCGTCCAACCTGGCGGAGGTTATTGCCGTGTTTGCGGCGACAATTGCCGGATTTACGATTCTTAAGCCCGCGCATCTACTGTGGGTGAATCTGATTACCGACTCCATTCCGGCGCTGGCACTGGGCATGGAATCGGCGGAAGCCGACAGCATGTCCCGCCCGCCGCGCGATTCATCCGAGGGCATTTTCTCGGGCGGCGTGGGCATTCATGTGGTGATACAGGGCTTTGTGATTGCCATGATTACGCTTGCCTCCTATCTGATAGGACACAGGATTGAGTCGGGCGTATGGGCGCTGGTGGACAGCGCGGACGGCATGACGATGGCGTTCCTCACGCTGTCACTAACCGAGATGTTCCACGCGTTCAACATGCGTTCGCTGAGCCATTCCATATTCACGCTTAAGCAGCAGAACAAGCTGATGTGGCTGGCGCTGGGTCTGTCGATTGTTTTGACCAGCGCGGTGGTCTATGTGCCGTTCCTGGCGAACGCCTTCGGCTTCACTGCCGTTTCATTCACCGAATACCTGATCGCCGCCGCGTTGGCCTTCATGGTGATCCCGCTGGTGGAAGCCGCCAAGTGGGTTGTGGGCGGGGGCGCGCGCGCGAGCGCGCGCACGCGCTAGCTGTTAGCCGTTAGCGGTTAGCTGTTAGCTTGAGTTAGAATGCTGAGTAACTTAGCATTCTAACTCAAAATAGCGCAACTAAGGCATGCAACGCCTGAAATCGGCAATTGAATATTAGTTTTGAAAAGCAGCTTGAATACTAACATAAAGCCTTCCCTGGAAGGGAAGGGGGACCGCGCAAGCGGTGGAGGGGTTATACTTTTCGGCAGTAGCATATGTTTCGTAAGAATGAAACCATTTCGCATTGTTTTAAACTACAAAATGCCGCGCGGAGAAACCCTTCCGCCCGCGAGCTGCGGGCACCTTCCCTTTCAGGGACGGCTTTTGGAGTTGGCTACGGCGTAACTCCGCATACTAACTCAAAC
>CAYTOU010000289.1:0-3119 GCA_964439295.1 uncultured Oscillospiraceae bacterium | reverse complement strand
CATGTTTAAGATTCATGGCAAACACATTTGTGCAGTTTGAGTTAGGATTTTTGAGGGCGACTTAATCCGAAAACAGCCCGGACATTCATCTGTCCGGGCTGTCCGCCTCACAAAGTGCTCATGTTGCCATCACAGTAGTAAATACGTGCATCCCTGCGGCAATGCGCTATTTGATTGTAATCTGTTCGCCATCAACCGTAATGCGATCGTTAAGCACATTCAGTGCGGCATCCATTGCTTCATTGGCGGCCTTGCCGACACGCGTTACGCCGCATTTTGCTGCCAAGGAACGGTATAGTCCACTTCTATCAACAGTCACGTTTTGTTTAATTATTTCAAGCATTCCGGCTGCTAATTCCTCCGGTGCAATTTGTTTGATGTCACGTTCTATATCGCCTGGACCTCTGAACTGAATCTCTTTTTCACTATCCAGATACAGAAAGCCATTCCTGCGAATAATGCCATAGCGCTGGCATCCGTACATCTGCTGTTCGTAGGCGCGTTGCACGACACTGGTAACCTTTTCGCGGTCGAAATACCACACGATACGTTTCAGAAACAAATCTTCCGCTAGCGGCGCCTCTATCTCCAAAATATCTCTTGTGATTGCCTGAAAATTGCTGTAGTGATGATTTTGGCAGATTTTAAAGAAATCTGCCTCTTTATACGCAGGGAATTCAAAGCCCTTATCATTCGCAGTTTCTTCAAACGTTTCTGCCAGTTGACTCTCCGCCGGTTTTACTTCGGCATTTGTTGTATTCTTGACTGCATTTTCAGCTGCCTCCAGCAAGCGAAGCTGCTCAACCGATTTATTTCTAAACCAATCCGTAGACCAGATACGATAGAATTTCCAACCCATGCGCTCCAATATTTCCTGGCGCAAGCGATCACGGTCGCGCGCATTTTTAGAAGAGTGATAAGTTGCGCCATCACACTCAATCGCCAGCACATAGTCGGAACTATTTGGCATTTTCAGGCCTAGATCAATTCGAAAACCGGAACAGCCGACCTGTGTGTCCACAGAAAAGCCCTTGGATCTAAGATAGTCACACACCTCAAGTTCAAAATCGGAATCAAATTGGTCAAACGGGTTCACAGAAGTCTCCCGTTCCAGTGCAATAGTGCCGTTTTCTGCATAATCAAGGTACTCACGAAGCAGCTTTGCACCAACTGCGGATGTATGCTTCAAATCAATGTCCGTATAGTGCATGGATGAAACCAATTGAACATTGATTTTTGCGCGCGTAACAGCAACGTTCAGCCGCCTCTCGCCACCGGCACGGTTCAGCGGTCCGAAATTATGCAGCAAGCGTCCCTGTGCATCTATGCCGTATGCGACACTGAAAATGATCGTATCCCTTTCATCGCCCTGCACTGTTTCAAGGTTTTTGATAAAGAACGGCTCATTTCCGTCATTTTTGAAGAAAAACTCCTTTTCCGGTGTGGCTTGCCTACGCTTGGAAAGCAATTTATCAATCAAATCCTGCTGTGCTACGCTAAACGCAACCACTCCAAGACTGCGACTCGGATATTTTTCGATATTCTGATAAATCAGATCGACAACGAACTCTGCTTCCTTTCGGTTTGAGTGTTTTGTGCGATCGAAAACACCGTCTACATGATAGTAGTCCACACCGATTCCCGGAGCATCGGCTTTAGAAGACGGGAATGTCACAAGATCGTTGTCGTAGAAGTTCTTGTTTGAGAAAGTAATTAGTTGTTCATAACGGCTGCGGTAATGCCAGCGTAGTCGCAGCTGTTGCATTGACGTAGAGCACAAATCCAATATGGATTCAAAGTCCGTTACATCCCCTGTTTCTTCATCGCTGTCATCCACTTCAATGGCAGAGCTGAAAAAATTGCTGGGCGGCATCTGTTTAGAGTCGCCGACAACGATCAACTGGTTTGCACGATAGATTGCGCCGATTGCGTCTTGCGGGAAAATCTGCGATGCCTCATCGAATACAACCACATCAAAATGGACTGAATTCGGCGCAAGGAATGTGCTCACGCTCAGCGGAGACATAAGGAAGCACGGTTTAATCCGCTGAACAAGCTCGCCCGTTTCAGTAATCAATGAACGAATGCTCTTTTGCTTGCGCTTTTTCTCACCTTCACGCAGTAAAACCGCCAATGCACTTCCCTGCGCGATCATATCAAGCGACGGTCGTATACTTGAAAGCTCAGCGCGGATTTTTGCCTTGTTGATTTCAAACTGCTCCGTATCTTTCGCAGAAAAGGTGCTAATCGCCTTATCTTGAGAAATTCTGTTGAATGCGGACAAAACCGGATTGCCGGACAAAACCGAATCAATCCACTGATAATAAAACTGCTTTCGGAACGCACCGACAATACACTTTGCTTCTACATTCATGCCGATGGCAGCATCTACATAAGAAGCAACCTGCTTATCAGCGAGTTGGGAAAGAAGCCCTCTGAAATGGCACCAGTTGTCAAGCATGTCCATTTCATTCAGACAGTCTGTTAATCTCTCCAACACCAAACCACTCTCGGCGGTGTTTATGTCCAGAATTTCCCGATCGAAGTACCCGACGGCTCGTTTGAGCGTATCGGCAGAACAGCCTGCAAAAGCCGCCTCAAGCTTTTGATGGTAAACCGCAAATGCGTCCCGCTCGGAAGCAAAATCATCATAATGTTCCAATGCACCGAATGCAATGTTATTCGAGAATATCGTCTCCAGCGCCAGCATTTGATCAGCCACATAACTCCATTCGGTTTCAACGCCATTATAGGCTTCACCAAGTAGCGCTTTAATCGGCGATTCCGCCACAACGAATTCCGAATTCTTTTGCTGATAAGCGGCAAGTCTTTCCATCATGGTGACAGCTTCTTTATAGGAAGACTTTTTGCCGTCTTTTTTGCACATGCGCAGTGCGGTAATAAGCTGCTTATACTCGGCGTTGAAAAGTCTTGAAAAGACTCCACTGAATTGTTTGGTCAGCTTCTTATAATACGCCGCTCCGTCCAGCTTATAAACGTCATCGTCAAACACAGCATTCAGTGCGGAACGGATGGCAAGGATATCTGCGCTCTGCGTTTGCAATTCGTGCAATGCGGAATTTACGGTATCAAAGTGTTCACGAGTCAAGACTTTTCAA
>CAYTOU010000288.1:0-3120 GCA_964439295.1 uncultured Oscillospiraceae bacterium | reverse complement strand
CGCGAAGGTGGCCGCACCGTTGGTTCCGGCGTTGTTACCAAGGTTATAGAGTAATTTAAAGTGGAAAGTGTGCCCCTGCCGTACGCGGCAGGGGCATTTTAAATGGAGCGATATTGTTGAATTATCGCGAATTGCTTGACAGCGCAATATGGGTGTGATATAGTAAATAAGCATGTTTATATGTGGGTATACGCCCATCCCACACAGACTAGGAGGTGTAAACATGGCTGCCGGACAGAGGGTAAAGGTAACTCTGGCTTGCACGGAGTGCAAGCAGCGCAATTACAACACCATGAAGAACAAGAAGAACGATCCCGACCGACTGGAAATGACTAAGTATTGCCGCTTCTGCAAAAAGCATACCACACATAAGGAAACTCGCTGATTGCGAAGGGGCACATGTCCTGACGCCGGCCAAGGCGGCATGAACGCAAGTTTTGCCTATTGGGCGGCTTAACAATCTGAAAGAAGTGAAAGACATGGCTAAGCAGAAACAGGAAGGCAACCAGAAGACTGGTAAGACCGGTTTCCTTGGCAAGGTCGGCGGCTTTTTCAAGAACCTGTGGCTGAAAATCAGCCGTGCGTTCAAGGACATGGTCGCAGAACTTAAGAAGGTAACCTGGCCCACCAAGCAGGAATTGATCAACTACACGCTGGTCACGCTGGCTTTCATGGCGGCGTTTGTGATAATCATCGGCGTGCAGGATTCCATCTCTGCATTCTTGGTTAAGCTATTGACAAACAGTTAATCCTGGTTTGCAGGCCCTATGCCGAAGCGTCAGTAAGGAAGGATAGCCTATGAGTGAAAGAGCCGATAATGCCAACGTAACCGATCAGCCCGAATGGTATGTGGTACATACATATTCCGGATATGAGAATAAGGTTATGGACGACCTCAAAAAGACCGTTGAAAACAATGGTCTGGAGCATCTGATATATGATATCAAGGTGCCGATAGAGGAAGTGGCCGAAATAAAAGGCGGAAAGCGCCGCATGGTGCAGCACAAGACATACCCCAGTTATGTGCTGGTCAAGATGATCATGACCGATGACGCCTGGTATGTAGTGCGCAATACGCGCGGTGTGACCGGTTTTGTAGGTCCCGGATCCAAGCCCGTTCCACTAACTGAGGCCGAGGTTGAAAAAATGGGCGTAATAGGGCAGCCCGTCAGGATTGACCTGGTAGCCGGCGACACCTGCAGGGTGTTGGACGGCCCGTTCAAGGACTGCACCGGTGAAGTCGAGGAAATCGACACGGTCAGTCAGAAGGCGCGTGTCAAGATCGCGATGTTTGGCAAGACTGCCGCATTCGACATCGCATTGGATCAGATAGTTCGCGTCTAACTAAAGCCTAAGTCTGCATGGCACATGCAATGCACTCTCAGGCGTGGGAGGAACCGTAAGGGTTCCGTCAGAGACCACATCGATAGGAGGAAATCACCATGGCTAAGAAAGTAACCGCGCTCATCAAGCTGCAGGTAAATGCAGGTAAGGCCACTCCTGCGCCGCCTATAGGTCCGGCGCTCGGTCAGCATGGTATCAACATACCCGGATTCTGCAAGGAATTCAATGCTCGTACCGCTAACCAGGTTGGTCTGGTAATCCCGGTCGTGATAACCGTATATCAGGATCGTACCTTTACCTTCATCACCAAGACCCCGCCGGCCGCGGTTCTGATAAAGAAGGCAGCCGGTCTGGAACATGCCTCCGGCAAGCCCAATACCGTTAAGGTGGGCAAGATCACTAAGGCGCAGGTTCGCGAGATCGCCGAAACCAAGATGCCTGACCTCAACGCCGCTTCTATCGAAGCTGCAATGAGCATGGTAGCCGGCACGGCGCGCTCGATGGGTATTACGGTTGAGGAATAATTCCAAGACCGCAGTGGGAGGACTATAAAAGGCCGTTAAAACCACAGGGAGGATGAATTTTAAATGAAGCACGGTAAGAAATATATTGACAGCAAGAAGCTGATCGATTCTCTCAAGCTGTACGAGCCGGATGAGGCTGTATCTCTGGTAAAGCAGACCGGCAAGGCAAAGTTTGACGAGACCGTTGAAATTTCGGTGCGTCTGGGCGTCGATCCCCGCCATGCGGACCAGCAGGTTCGTGGCGCGGTTGTACTGCCTCATGGCACCGGCAAGAAGGTCAAGGTGCTGGTATTCGCCAAGGGCGATAAGGCTGCCGAGGCCGAAGCCGCGGGCGCTGACTATGTAGGCGCCGAGGAGTACATAACCAAGATCCAGAAGGAAAACTGGTTTGATTTCGACGTAGTCGTAGCTACCCCTGACATGATGGGTCTGGTTGGCCGTCTGGGCCGCGTACTCGGTCCTAAGGGCCTCATGCCTAACCCCAAGAGCGGTACCGTTACGATGGACGTTACCCGCGCTGTTAATGAAATTAAAGCCGGTAAAGTCGAGTATCGCGTGGACAAGACCTCTATCGTTCACTGCCCCCTCGGCAAGACTTCCTTCACCGAGCAGCAGCTGGGTGAGAACCTGCGCGCTCTGATGGATGCCATAGTAAAGGCAAAGCCCGCGTCTGCTAAGGGTACTTATATCCGTAGCTGCGTAATTTCCTCTACCATGGGCCCCGGAATAAAAGTTAACTCGGTACGCTTCGGCTAAGAGTTGACATACACCCTCAGGGTGTGATATAATATCTGGCGTTGACGAAAAGTCAACGTGCCGTAGACAGTGGGAGCGTAAGCTTAAAGGGAAACCGCCCACCGAGGCGTAAGGATCATAGTGAATGTTTCTATGCCCTTGCGTGTCTGCGCGGGGGCATTTTTATATGCCCCGATCGCCCCGAAAGAGGCGCAAGCTTCATGGCAAGGAGGTGCATACTTTTGAGTCAGGCTCAGGAACAGAAAAAGCTGGTAGTTGCTGAAATACGCGAAAAGCTTGAAAAGGCACAGAGCGTAGTGCTGATAGACTATCGTGGTTTGACCGTTGCCGAGGTTACCGAACTGCGTAACGAGTTCCGTAAGGCAGGCGTTGAGTATCAGGTGCTTAAGAACACCCTGATCCGCAAGGCCGCTAACGAAATGGGCATCACCGGTCTGGATGACGTACTGCAAGGCCCCACCGCCGTTGCGTTCGGCATGGAGGATCCCGCGTCCGC
>CAYTOU010000287.1:0-3126 GCA_964439295.1 uncultured Oscillospiraceae bacterium | reverse complement strand
GACTTCTGGTACAGCCAGACCGGCGGCGACCTGTGCTCCTACGGCCCCGAGGGCGTAAGCTACGAGTGGGTCGACCAGGGCGACGGCGTTGAGACTCTGAAGTGGATCTACGAGGAAACCGGCGTTGTGAGCGCGAGCGATGATATGGACTTCTGGACCGTATACCCGCTATTCAAGATTGATAACTTCGGCTATCTGCGTGATTCTACCGCATACGAGATGCAGCCTGAGGTATGGCAGAGCATCGAGTGCTGGGGCGCAGATGGTTGCGATTGGAATATGCCCGCGATTGCCGAAACTGCTGAAGAGACCGAAGAGCTCAACCGTATTATGACCGATATCGACACGTATCGTGAAGAGATGACCTACAAGTTCATCACCGGTCAGGAATCCCTTGACAACTTCGATGCTTTCGTTGAGCAGATCAAGTCCCAGGGCATAGAGGACGCCATCCAGATTAAGCAGGATGCGCTCGATCGCTACCTGGCACGTTAATCAAAGCTCATTACGCACTATAAGCGTATGAAAGTGCTGGGCGGAGTTACATTCGCCCAGCTATTTTTATTCTCATTTTCTTTTAGGTCGATTATCCTAGGGCCGGTCGTAAGGCGCGGCTAATGGAAACAAGGGAGTTGATAGACATGACGGCAGCTGCAAAGGGCAACATAAAGTCCGGTCAGGCCGTTAGCGATTGGAAGAAATACATAATCGCTGCGCTGTGCGTGCTTACGCTGGCAACACTTTGCCTGACAATAGTAAGCGGCCAAAACTACAAGACCGAAGAAGCGCGTGTGTATAGTGGTATAGACCTACTCCTGGGCCGCACCGAAGGCAAGTCCGCAGGTGTTCCGCACCCGCTTATGATAGGTGCTATAATATTCGGCGTATGGGGTTTCTGTACTGCACTTTTTGCACCCGACAAATTCCTCTACTCGATAATCAGTTCGATATTCCTTGCCGTATGTGTTGCAATGCTACGCTTTGACATCACGTATCAGGCCAAGGCGGAATTCGGACTTAACGCTGATCTACTTTCATTCGGTCCGGCTTGGTACATTAGCCTTATATTCGCTCTACTGAGCCTGGCGGTTGTCATTTGGCACAAATCCGAACGCGTGCTGGTACTGCGCAAGCAGGAGCTTGACCGCATATACGCCAGCGCGAACATACCCGGCGGTTACAAGGTACTCTCTACCTGGCAGATAATCAAGCGCGACTTTGTCAAGCACTGGCCGATCTACCTGATGATACTCCCCGCGGTGCTGTACTATCTGGTATGGTGCTACGGACCTATGTACGGCATTATAATTGCCTTCAACGACTTCTCCCCCAAGCGCGGCATACTGGGCAGCAAGTGGGTCGGACTCCAGTGGTTCCGCGACTTCTTCCGCAGTGCTTATGCTTGGCGTACAATCCGCAATACGCTGCTTATCAGTTTCTATAATCTAATATTCGGTTTCCCTGCTCCGATTATTCTCGCGCTCATGCTCAATGAAATGCGCGCGGTTAAATTCAAGCGTGTTGTACAGACGATCACCTACATGCCCTACTTCATATCGCTGGTTGTTCTGTGCGGCATACTGACCGACTTCTGCTCCACGACCGGTCTATTCGGCGAATTCCAGAAGCTATTCGGTATCGAAACCCCGGTCAACCTGTTGGGCGATTCCAAGTATTTCCGCACGGTATATGTCGGTTCGGAAATATGGCAGAAGCTCGGCTGGGACTCCATTATATACCTCTCTGCACTATCCGGTATTGACCAGGAGCAGTACGAGGCTGCTACCATCGACGGCGCGGGCAAGTTCAAGCAGGTCATACACGTTACCCTGCCCGGCATACTGCCCACTATATCGATCCTTTTGATACTGCGCATAGGTTCTCTGATGGGCGTCGGCTACGAAAAGATCATACTGCTATACAACGGTCTGACCTACGAAACCGCCGATGTTGTTTCGACCTACGTATACCGCAAAGGTATCGTCGATGCGAACTTCAGCTTCTCGACGGCCGTCAACCTGTTCAACTCGGTCATCAACTTCCTGCTGGTTATATTTGCCAATAAGATGAGCGCGCTGCTCACCGAAAACAGTTTGTGGTAAAGGAGGGATACACAATGGCGAACAATTTAAGAACGCGCGGCGAGAAAGCCTTTGCCGTATTCAATTACATATTCATGACGCTGCTGTGCATCATCTGTATATACCCGCTGTGGTACGTGCTGGTAGCATCTCTGAGCGATCCCGTTAAGCTATACATTCAGCGCGGCATACTGCTATGGCCCCTGGGTGAAATGAGTCTGCGTGGCTATCAACTGGTTATGGAGAACCCGAACATCCCCATCGGCTTTGGCAACACGATGATTTACCTGGGCGTAGGTACTCTGGTCAACATGATCGTGACCACGATGGCCGCCTACGGCTTGAGCCGCAAGGGCTGCTACTGGAACGGCAAGGTAATGAAGCTCATCGCCTTCACGATGTACTTTGCCGGCGGCTTGATCCCCTTCTACCTGATGGTTAAGAGCATGGGTCTGCTGGACACCTACAGCGGCATCATACTCCCCGTCATGGTCAACACCTGGAACCTGATCGTTATGCGTACATCCTTCATGGGCATACCGGACAGCCTTGAAGAGTCCGCTCACCTGGACGGCGCGAACGACTGGACAATCCTCTGGCGCATATTCTTCCCGCTAGCCCAGGCTACCATCGCCGTTATCGCGCTCTTCTACGCGGTCGGTTGGTGGAACAACTGGTTCAACCCCTCGATATTCCTGTCCAGCAAGAGCAAGTACCCGCTGCAGCTGGTTCTGCGCGAGATACTGCTTAAGAACGACACCTCCTCGATGACTCAGGTCGGTTCTGTCGGTCAGAGCCAGCAGGAAGAGTACCGCATGCTGGTCAAGTACTGCACCATAATCGTCGCTACCGTCCCCATCCTTATCGTTTACCCCTTCCTACAGCGCTACTTCGTCAAGGGCGTTATGGTCGGTTCGATAAAGGGATAAGCGCGTTACTTATGCATCAAAGAGAGCTGCTTCTTACGAGGCAACTCTCTTTTTAGTCGCAGGGGGAACGCGCTTTCTTTTCGGGAAAAGAAAGCTGCAAAGAAAAGCCGTTCGCC
>CAYTOU010000286.1:0-3217 GCA_964439295.1 uncultured Oscillospiraceae bacterium | reverse complement strand
CTTCTCCAAATACACCATCAAAACCTGCACATCTCCGGGCGATACGCCCATCATGCGGCTGGCCTGACCTAGGGAGCGCGGGTGCTGGCGCTGCAGCTTCTGCCTTGCCTCTATGCGCAAGCCGCTTATGCTCATGTAGTCGGTGTCCTCGGGCAGGAGCATCTCTTCGGCCTTACGGAACTGCTCTATCTGCTGCTGTTGACGCACCAGATACCCCTCGTACTTGACGGCGATTTCGGCCTGCTCCATTGCGCCGGCGTCGGTGCTGCCCAATGTGGAATCCAGCGCCGCCAGATCGCTTAGGTTAATCGACGGACGCCTTAGCACATCGCGCGCCAATGCCGAGCCTTCGACGGTGGGTTCATTGCGGCTTTCCAGCAGCGCGTTTAGTCCCTGCGCGCCCTTTAGGTATGTATGCTCGAGCGCCTTTTCCAGCCTTGCGCTCTCGTTTGCCTTTTGATTAAAGCGCTCCCAGCGCGCGTCGTCGACCAGACCCATGCGCCTACCTTCGGGCGTCAGGCGCAGATCGGCGTTATCCTGCCTGAGCACCAGGCGGTACTCGGCGCGCGAGGTCATCATGCGGTAAGGCTCGTCCACGCCGCGCGTGGTCAGATCGTCGACCAGCACGCCCATGTACGCCTGATCGCGCGTGGGTATGAAGGGCGCCATTTCCTTTAACTTCATCGCGGCGTTTAGTCCGGCGATGAGTCCCTGCGCGGCGGCCTCTTCATAGCCCGATGTGCCGTTTATCTGACCGGCGAAGAAGAGTCCGGGCACGCGGCGCGACTCCAGCGTGGGTCTAAGCTCGGTGGGGTCTATGCAGTCGTACTCGATTGCGTACGCCAGGCGGGTGAGCTGCGCGTGCTCCAGTCCGGGCACGGTGTGGTAGATCTTCCACTGCATATGCTCGGGCATGCCCGTACTCATGCCCTGCACGTACCATTCGAATGTGTTGAGTCCCTCGGGCTCAAGGAATATCGGGTGCCTATCCTTATCGGCAAAGCGCATTACCTTGTCTTCGATGGACGGGCAATAGCGCGCGCCCGTGCCGCGTATGAGTCCGGAATAGCCGGGCGCGAGGTTGATGTTATCGCGTATGAGCTTATGCGTTTCGGGCGTGGTATAGGTTAGGTAGCACATGGCGCGGTTTTTGAGCTCGCCATTTGTCATAAACGAAAAAGGCGTTATGCGCTCATCGCCGGGCTGGGGCTCCATTTTGGAAAAGTCGATAGTGCGCACGTCCACGCGCGCGGGCGTGCCGGTCTTGAACCTGCGCAGTTCAAAGCCCAATTCGCGCAGCGCGCCCGACAGCGGTCCTGCCGGGAAGAGTCCCTGCGGACCCGCCTGCCACGTGGCATCGCCTATTATAATGCGGCTCTTTAGGTACACGCCGGTGCAGAGCACCGCGGCGCGGCACTCATAGCGCGAGCCGGTCATCGTGATCACGGCGTTTACGTGACCGCCGGTCGCGTCAATGCGCGCGCACTCGCCCTGACGCACGGTTAGGTTTTCCTGCGTCTCCAGCGCGTGACGCATGCGCGCCTGATACGCGCGCTTATCGGCCTGCGCGCGCAGCGACAGCACGGCCGGACCTTTTGATGTATTGAGCATGCGCGACTGTATGAACGTATCGTCAATCGCGCGCCCCATCTCGCCGCCCAGCGCGTCTATCTCGCGCACCAGATGCCCCTTTGCGGTGCCACCCACTGCGGGGTTGCAGGGCATGAGCGCGATTGAGTCCAGATTAAGCGTGAGCATGAGCGTCTTTAGTCCCAATCTTGCGCACGACAGCGCGGCCTCCACGCCCGCATGCCCCGCGCCCACGACGACCACGTCATATGACCCGGCGTCAAATTCCATATATATCATCGTCCTTTGGCAAGCATAAAATCCACGGTCGGCGGCGCACTAAATTGCAGCCGCGCGACCTCAATAATTCAACATGCCGCATATTATAGCGCAGCGAGCGCGCGTATTCAACCGCAATAAAGCGCGATTTGCGCACTTAAAACGTTAAGGCGGTGTGCGTAGGGCGCGGTGCTTGATAAGGCACGCGGTTTGCGATACAATATATAAAAGGGAGAATTTGCTCACCCGGAAAGGCGGTGCGGTATGATAGGTAAGAAGTTGCCGATAGGCATTGATATATTCGAGAAACTGCGCAAGGAAGACTTCTATTATGTGGACAAGACCGGCTTAATCGCGGACATAATGAAGAACTGGGGCGAGGTCAACCTTTTCACGCGCCCGCGCCGTTTCGGAAAGACTTTAACCATGACCATGCTCAAATCGTTTTTCGAAATCGGCGGCGACAAGAGCATATTTGACGGGCTTGCGATTTCCAATGAAAAAGAGCTTTGCGAAAAGCACATGGGCAAGTACCCGGTAGTTTTCCTGACGCTCAAAGGCGTGGATGGGCTTGATTTTGATACGGCGTATGAGCGGCTGAGAAAGCTTATCTTTAATGAAGCACTGCGGCATCAATATCTATTGAATAGCGAAATTCTCACCGAAGCCGAAAAAGCCCCTCTCAGAGTGCTGATTGAGCAGAAAGACACGCCTTCCGACATTGCCGGAAGTCTGCAGATGCTATGTCGTCTTTTGGAAAAGCATTACGGTCAGAAGGTCGTGCTGCTGATAGACGAATACGATGTGCCGCTTGACAAGGCGTATATGCACGGCTTTTATCCGCAGATGATCGACATAATACGCGCGATGTTGGGCGCCGCGCTCAAGACAAACGACAGTCTGTTCATGGCGGTATTGACGGGCTGCATGCGTGTATCGAAAGAGAGCATATTCACCGGGCTCAACAACCTCATGGTACACTCTATATCGGATGTGAATTTTGACGAGTATTTCGGCTTTACCGATGCCGAGGTCAAGCAGATGCTTGCCGATTACGGCTTAGAAGATCACTGCGATGAGATGCGTGAGTGGTACGACGGATACCTTTTCGGCGGACAGAAAATATACTGCCCGTGGGATGTGATCAACTACTGTTACGATCTACGCACCAATCCCGCCGCGCAGCCCAAGGCGTACTGGCTTAACTCCAGCGGCAACGACATTGTGCGCAGGCTAATCGACCGGTCGCAGACAAATACCACGAAGATAGAGCTTGAAGATTTGCTTGCGGGGCACACGGTCGTAAAGCCGATAAACGAGCAGATGACGCACAACGAGATCGACTTAAGCGTCAATAACGTATGGAGTC
>CAYTOU010000285.1:0-3220 GCA_964439295.1 uncultured Oscillospiraceae bacterium | reverse complement strand
TGACGAAAAATCCACTCGAACTTGCAGCTTTCCCTTTTAGAAACACACTCTAGTATTCCAGTTCGGGCAGATACCCCGGTCGTATGCCCATGCGGCATGTGACCAGAGGATCGACTATCTGCGCAATCTCCAGATCGCCCGCCAGACTCATTAGCATAATCAACTGGTCATTGTCGAGCGTCTTTATGCGGCGCTTTAGGAACTTGAGCAGTTCCGCGCGCGCCAGATACGCCGCCGCGTCCAAATCCTCCGCCGAGCAATTGACGCGGTAGCAGCCGTTTACGTCGCGCACGATGGGCCACTGTTCGGATATGCCGTGTATCACGCGGCAGCGCAAATCCACCTCCGCGGCGCATTCCAGTCCGCATATGCCGACCTCGCCATCGCCCATAAGCGCATGCACATCGCCCAGCGCCAGCATGCCGCCCACTTGCCTTACCGGCAGGTACACGGTCGAGCCCGCGGTAATGTGCCTGTCGTCCATATTGCCGCCGTGCTTATGCGGCGTTTCGGTATCTATTTCGCCGTCCTCGGGCGCGGTCGATGCGCCTATAACGCCTATCATGGGCACGGCGTCTATCTCGCGTCCGAAGAAGTCGATTTTGCTATTTTTAATATTGAACCTGCGCGTGCAGTTCCCTTCAACGAATTCGCCCATCGCGCCCACGCCCGGGCGCACGTTCATTATGCCGTATTCAATCGGGCGTATGTCCAAAATATCTACCGCCAGCGTATCGCCCACGCTCGCGCCGCGCACCTCGATGGGACCTGTCGCCGGGTTGGGACCGGGCACTGTATTGCGCAGTTCCAGCCACGGATCGTCATTTTGCTTAAGCACATTGCAATAGCAGTCCACCGTGCGCACGGTGATTTTTTCGCCCTCGTCAACCGTTACGATGGGCTTAAGGTCGGGCGTAAAGGCGTGTATGAACTTTTCATCGGATATATATCGCATTTGAGCCTCCGTTTAAACCACTTTTTTCTGCATCCACTTGTTGCCGCGATAGCGCGCGATGAAGAATGTGGCGCGCACCGCCCAGTCGCATATCATGGCAATCCACACCGCGTGCAGTCCCAGACCGAAGCCCGCCAGCACATAGCTCAGCAGCACGCGGCACAGCCACATGCTCACCACGGATACGATCATAGTATAGCGCACATCGCCCGCCGCGCGCAACGCGTTGGGCAGCGAGAAAGCCAGCGGCCAATCGATGAGCGACCATATGCCGTGGAACATTATTATCCACACCGCGTCCTCGACGCCCGCGCCGCTTAGACCGCACAGCCGCACCAGCGGCTCGGCCAGCGCGAACATGGGCAGGTCGGTGATCAGATTGCACAGGTACACCAGCGACACCATTATGCGCGTATACCTGCGCGCCTCATCGTGTTGTCCTGCGCCCATTGCCTGACCCACGACGGTTATCATTGCCAGGTTACATGCGCCGCCCGCCATGTTCTGCGCCACGGCGAGGTTATTACCGACGGCGTTTGCGGCGATTGCGGTTGTGCCCAGGGAGGACACCAGCGATGCCACCAAGAGCTTGCCGAATGAGAACATGCTGTTTTCCAGTCCGGACGGCACGCCTATGCCCAGTATGCGCTTGACCATGCTACCGTCCAGCCTAAACGAGTACGAGCGCACGCACAGGGTATTTTTAGGATTGCGCAGCATATAGGTAATGACCAGGCTACCCACTATGCGCGAAATCAGCGTAGCCAGACCCGCGCCCGCCGCGCCCATGCCGAACGAATATATCGTGATTGCGTTACCGACCAGGTTTATAGCGTTCATCAGTATGGATATTTCCAGCGTGACATGCGTCTTACCCATTGACCGATACAGCGCCGCGCCCGCGTTATATAGCGCCAGGAAGGGATAGCTCATTGCGGTCATTGTGAAGTATATCTGCGCGCTCGCCATTACGTCGGGTTCGATAGTGCCGTATATCAAGTCCAGTATAGGGCGGTTAAGCGACAGCGCGAACAGCATTATCGCGCTCGACAGCAAAAAGCACAGCACATAGAGCTGTCTACCCGAATCGCGCGCTTCCGACTCAGAACCCTGACCCAGGTACTGCGATGCGACGACCGCGCCGCCGGTTGCCAGTGCCGAAAACAGCTGTATCAGCACTACGTTTATGCTATCCACCAGCGACACGCCCGACAGTTGCGCCTCGCCCACGCGCGCGACCATTGCGGTATCCGCCATGCCGATGGTCATTGCCAGCGTCTGTTCCAGTATCAGCGGCAGTATAATTTTAGCCAGATCGCGACCGGTGAACAGTACATGCCCCTGCGGCGGGGCATAGAACGCCTTTAGCCTTTTAAGCATACGCCTTCCTCCAATGAAGTTTACGTTTCAGTATGTGCTTAATTATATCACACATGTGCCCGCACTTCTACAGCATAAATACATAATTTATACCTACCGCGTGACAAACTGCTCACACGGCTATGCTTCATGCAATGCGCTATATTTCATCCCGTACAAACGCACAAATTGGAGCGTTCACAAATAGGCGTATATTTGCTTTGCAGTAAACTTAAAATTGCTTGATAAGTGCGAACAATGCGGCTATAATGGACGTGAAACCTTTTGAAAAAAATCCATTTCGGCAATATACTGCACGAGGTGATTTGATATGAACATGCGAAACTGCTTTACGCATTCGGCGCGATTGCTTACGCGCACGCGCTCGCTTACCTTAGCGGCGATGCTGATTGCGCTCAATGTGGCTTTATCCAGCGTACGCGTACAGATCACGCCCGAATTGCGTCTGAGCCTGGGCTTTATCACTCAGGCGGCGTCCGGCATGCTCCTAGGTCCGGTATGCGCGATGCTTACCGGCGCGGCGAGCGACATACTATCGCACATATGCTTTCCCACCGGCGCGTACTTCCCGGGCTACACGCTTACCGCGGTAGTGGGCGGACTTATTTACGGCGTATTCCTCTTCGAGCGTCCGCGCCCGAACTACCTACGCGCGCTCCTTGTCAAGGGCGTCATGAGCCTAGTCTGCAACATAGGTCTAAACACACTCTGGATCTCCCTGACCGGCGGTCAGGCCATGCTGGCTTTACTCCCCGCGCGCCTTATCAAAAACCTCTGCCTACTCCCGATAGAAGCCCTCTTAATCTACATGACCGCCGCAGCCCTGACCGTCGCGCTACGCCGCTCCGGACTCATGCGCGGGGCGAGGGACTAGGGGACGGGGGA
>CAYTOU010000284.1:0-3246 GCA_964439295.1 uncultured Oscillospiraceae bacterium | reverse complement strand
GGCTTTTGGGGGGGATGGGCTACGGCGTAACCCTGCATACTGACTCAAACTAGTCACTCGCCTACTAGTCACTAGTCACTAACCCGCGCGCATCACGCAAACATCACCGTCAAAATCTCATAAGGCTTGAACTCCAGCGCAACCTTGCCGTCCACTATCGGCAGCTCGCGCTCTACCTGCTCCATTAGGTTGGTTGCGTAGGCGTGCTTTGCGCCGGCGGCGTCAAGGTACGCGCGCGTGCGTGCGCCGTAGCATTCGTAGGCGCGCACGATTGTGTTCTTGCCGTCCAGCTGCTGCTTGACAGCCTCGACCACTATGCCGCGTCCGTCGATTGCGTAGCTCTGGGTTTCGCTTTCGCCCTTGCCGCCCGCGGTGTGCGCGGTCAGGGGGATATTCAGGCTGTACGCCTGCGACACGGTTTCGCCCTCACGCCAGTCGCCCATGTGCGGCATTATCGAGTAGGTGAACGTGTGCACGCACTGGTCGCCCTCGGGATCCGGATATGTGGAGCTCTTGAGCAGTGTCAGGGCGATGGAATTCTCATCGACCGAGCAGCCGTACTTGCAGTCGTTGAGCATGCTCACGCCGTAGCCGTTTTCGCTGACGTCCATCCACTTGTGGTGGCAGACCTCAAAGCGCGCCACATCCCACGACGTGTTCTTGTGGGTCGCGCGGGTGACATTGCCGTACTGCACGTCGAAGGTGGCGGAGTTGTAGAACACATCCACCGGGAAATGCGCCTTGAGCAGGTACTGCTTTTCCTTCCAATCGACTGTCGTGGCGAAGTCTATGCGCGGCAGGGTCTTGTATATGATTATGTCCTGCGCGATTGTCGAATGCTCATACGCGTATTCGGCGCGCACTATCGCCAGCACCGGGCCGTTCGCGATTACCTTAAACGACTTAATGCCCTCAACCGGCCACGAATGTTCGGCGTAGTATATGTTCATATCCCACGCGTCGTAGTTGTGGGGTTTGTTCTCGTAGCAGACTATGCTGTTGAGCGGTGCCTTGGCGACCTGCCTGCCGTTGCGCAGGTCGATTAGCGACGCTATGCGACCCTTATCGTCGAATTCGCCCTTGAAGAAAGGCGTTTCAAACGACTTTTCGGTGACATTCAGCTTGTCCGCGCACTCGTCGCCGTACACGTACTCAAACGACTTCACGCCCATTGCGGGTATGCCGCACACAGCGGCGCAGCAGCCGCGCGGTGTGCGCTCGACGGGGTACACATTGCCCTGCGCGTCCTTTAGAGCGGTTACGCCCGCGGGTGCGTCAAACCACAGCACGTCGTCGCGGCGGTGATCCAGCGAGTTAAACGCGACCACATCGCCCGCGGCATGATCGGCGATTGCCTTTTGCGCATTTTCCTTCAGCTCGCGCAGCTTATCAAAGCAACCGGCGTATATCTTATGCGAATCGTCATAGACCTTCTTAATAGAAGAGCCGGGCAGTATGTCGTGGAACTGCAGCGTCAAGGCGCACTCCCATATCTTATGCAGCATGTCGGCGGGGTACTCTACGCCAAAGCGCTCTGCCAGAGTCGACCACAGCTCGACCTCGCGCAGCTCTATCTCGATCTTGCGGTTATTGCGCTTATTGCGCGCCTGAGCGGTGTACGTGCCGCGATGGTACTCCAGGTACAACTCGCCCGACCACTTGGGCAGGCGCTTTTTGCCCTTCATGCGCTCTTCCAGCTCTTCAAAGAACTCGTGCGCGGGCTTCTGGCGCGTCTTGGGCATGCCGGGCATCTGATGCGACATGCGGCGCTGATACTCCAGCATCTTATCGGTAGGACCGCCGCCGCCATCGCCGAAGCCATAGCTGACGATGAACTGGTTATCCAGTCCCTTCTGCTGGAAGCGGTTCCAGCCGCCCGCCATCTGCATGGGGTTGATTTCGGCGTTATAGGTGGTGTAGTGGGTCAGCGAATGGTGCAAATCGCCAATCAGGTCGCGGGTGGGCTCGAAGTGGGTCAGCACTTCCGATCCGTCCAGACCCTTCCACATGAACGTATCGTAGGGGGTCTTATTGTACTCCGACCAGGACAGCTTTGTGGTCATGAAGTACTTTATGCCGCTCTTTTTGAGTATCTGGGGCAGGGCAGCCGAGTAGCCGAACACGTCGGGCAGCCACAGTATTTCGTTTTTGACATTGAACTCCTTGCGGAAGAACTCCTGACCGTGCAGAAGCTGACGCACCAGCGATTCGCCGCCCGCCAGGTTGCAGTCGGCCTCCAGCCACATGCCGCCCTCGCACTCCCAGCGACCTTCCGCGACGCGCTTTTTGATCTCCTCATACAGCTCGGGCGCGTCTTCCTTTACGAACTTATACAGCACGGGCTGACTGGACATGAATATGTACTCGGGGTAGCGGCGCATGAGCTCGATAACGGTCGAGAACGAGCGCACGGTCTTATGGCGGGTCTGCTCCAGATCCCACAGCCACGCGACGTCTATATGCGTATGGCCTACGCAGTTGGCGATTATCTCGGGCTCCTTATCGCACAGCTTATCGTAGTATTCGCGCTTCATGTAGTCGCGCGCGGCGTCAACCGACGCGTAAAACTCGGGCGAATGCGGGTCGCGCAGGTCAAGCTGATTTAGCGCCTCGCTCATCGCCTCCAGCGCGCACAGGCGCGGACGGCTCTCGCGCTCCAGCAGCTCGGCGGCCTCCAGCGGCACGCGCACGTCGTAGTACAGCTGCATGACGTTATCGGCGACCTCGATAGAACGCGCGTACATGCGCGCGAACTTACCCGGATCGGTCTGGCAATAGCCCTTAAGATAGATCGTGAACACCGTGCCCGGCTTTACGTTTTCGCCCAGCAGCACGGTCGTATGGTTGGTGTCTATCGCCTGACGGATTTTGCCATCGACGTATGCCAAGAACTGCGGATTGGTAGCGTCCCACGCGCCTTCGCAGCCCGTGGTTATCTCCATATACAGTTGCTTTCCGGTATAGCCTTCGGGCGTGGTCAGTGTAAAGCGGAAGTCCCACCAGCGATCCTTGCCGCCCCACTCGCTGCCGTTTTGAAAGGCATGCCACTCGCCCAGACTGTCGTCGTGCAGCGACCGCGCGCGCTGCGCGATCTCGATGTCGCACGCGTCCTGCGCGCGCTCCACCGCCAGCGCCTTCACTTCGTTGAGCAGGCGCCCAATGCGCTTATTGAGCAGTTCCATTTCCATATAGCCAAATGCACCTCCTATAAGGTGGTTATTCTACTCACTTATAGTAATACTTTTT
>CAYTOU010000283.1:0-3254 GCA_964439295.1 uncultured Oscillospiraceae bacterium | reverse complement strand
GCGGTCATGACCGGCGAATCCCTCCCCGTGGACAAAACCGTGGGAGATACGGTATCCAGTGGTACAGTCAATCAGTTCGGGGCATTTGAGATGGAAGCGGCCAAGGTCGGTGAGGACAGCTCTATCCAGCGGATGATTCGTCTCGTACAGTCGGCGGACGCAGGCAAAGCAAAGATTGTGGGTATTGCAGACCGTTGGGCGACATGGATCGTTGTTATTGCCTTATCTGCGGCAGCACTGACGTGGATCATTTCCGGACAGATCATCCGCGCGGTCACGATCCTCGTCGTGTTCTGCCCTTGCGCATTGGTGCTGGCAACTCCAACGGCCATTATGGCGGCCATCGGAAACGCCACGAAGCACGGCTTTCTCGTCCGAGAGGGTGATGCATTGGAGCGACTTGCCAAAGCGAAGGTCATTGCCTTTGATAAAACCGGTACCCTGACCTATGGCACTCCGGAGGTCGTTGCAGTGGAAAGTGTTTCGGCAGACTTTATGAAAGACGAGATATACCGACTGTCTGCTGCCGCAGAACAACTCTCCGAGCATCCGCTGGGGAAAGCCATCGTGAGCTGTTATAGAAAATCCGGAGAGACATTGGCTGAAGTGAAGAATTTTCAAATGATTCCCGGGCGCGGTGTGTGTGCCGTTGTGGAGGGGAAAAACCTCCTTGCCGGCAACCTGGAGTTACTGCGGGAACACGGCGTTGTCCTCTGCGATGTTCCGTCAGCGGAAGCTCATATCCGGCAAGGCTGCACTGTAATCTATGTTGCAGCAGATAATATTTTCGTCGGCTTCCTGGCTCTTTCCGATACCCTGCGGCAGGAAAGCGCCGCAACGATTGCCTCTCTGTCCGAACTGGGCGTACAGCCGGTGCTTCTGACCGGCGACCATGAAGCTGCAGCAAAAGCCATTGCGGACAAGCTGCAGATCGGTGAGGTTCGGGCAAACTGCATGCCGGAGGATAAGCTAAAATATATCGGGGAATATCAGAGCAAAAATCTGCCTGTCTGCATGATCGGCGACGGTGTGAACGATGCCCCGGCACTAAAAAAAGCGGATGTTGGCATTGCCATGGGCGGCGTGGGCAGTGACATTGCCGTGGATGCGGCAGATATCGCATTGGTGGATGACGATGTCAAGGAGCTTCCGCATCTTGTGGCGTTGTCCAAGCGGATGATGACCATTATCAAGGTGAACATGACATTCTCCATGACGCTGAATTTCATTGCGATTACTCTGGCGATTATTGGGATACTCAACCCGGTTGTCGGTTCGCTGGTACACAACGCAGGCTCAGTGCTTGTTATCACGAACTCGGCATTCTTATTGAAATGGAGAAAAAATAGCAGCAATCAAAATCATCGATCTTCCCGTGCTCGGTGCAGGTATCTGCCGTCATGCAAAAGAGAAGCGCGATTCGGAATCAAAGAAAATTTTCAGCATACAGGCAGAATAACGTTCTGATTTTTCAAAAAGGCGGGCCACTTTCATCGGAGAAAGTGACCCGCTCTGTTTGTCTCTATGCGGTTTTCAGCTTTTGCTTTACTCCACGTGGGGAAGGCCCTGAAGGCTCTGCGCGATGTCGGCATCCGTGGGGATATAGTCGCTCATCTCGCCGTTGTTGAACTTCTCATAAGCCATCATATCAAAGTAGCCGGTGCCGGTCAGACCGAAGAGAATCGTCTTCTCCTCGCCGGTTTCGCGGCAGCGCAGCGCCTCGTCAATGGCTGCGCGGATGGCATGGCTGGATTCCGGCGCGGGAAGGATACCCTCCACGCGGGCAAAGCGCTCAGCCGCCTCAAAGACCTTGGTCTGCTCTACGCTTACGGCCTCCATCAGACCATCGTGATACAGCTGCGAGAGCACGGAGCTCATGCCGTGGTAGCGCAGGCCGCCGGCATGGTTCGGCGAGGGAATGAAGCCGGAGCCGAGCGTATACATCTTGGCCAGCGGGCAGACCTTGCCGGTATCGCAGAAGTCATAGGCGAAAGCACCGCGTGTGAGGGACGGGCAGGAGGCCGGCTCCACCGCAATGAAGCGGTAATCCCGCTCGCCGCGAAGCTTCTCGCCCATAAACGGGGAGATCAGACCGCCCAGGTTCGAGCCGCCGCCTGCGCAGCCGATGATGATATCCGGATGGATATCGTACTTATCCATGGCCGTCTTTGTCTCCAGGCCGATGATGCTCTGATGCAGCAGCACCTGATTGAGCACGCTGCCCAACACATAGCGGTAGCCCGGGGTGGAGGTAGCGACCTCCACGGCCTCACTGATGGCGCAGCCGAGGGAACCGGTGGTGCCGGGGTGCTCGGCGAGGATCTTCCGGCCGACGGCAGTTTCTGTGGACGGTGACGGGGTGACGGAGGCACCATATGTGCGCATGACCTCACGGCGGAAGGGCTTCTGTTCATAGGAGACCTTCACCATAAAGACCTTGCAGTCCAGACCGAAGTAAGAGCATGCCATGGAGAGGGCCGTGCCCCACTGGCCGGCGCCCGTCTCGGTGGTGACGCCCTTCAGGCCCTGCTCGCGCGCATAATAGGCCTGTGCAATGGCGGAATTGAGCTTGTGGGAACCGGAGGTGTTGTTGCCTTCAAACTTATAATAGATCTTTGCCGGGGTATCGAGCGCCTTCTCCAGGCAGTAGGCTCGCACCAGCGGCGAGGGACGATACATCTTGTAAAAGTCCTGAATTTCCTGTGGAATGGGGATGTAAGCCGTGGTATCATCCAGCTCCTGCTTCACAAGCTCTTTGCAGAAGACGTTCTCCAGCTCCTCAGGCTTCATGGGCTGATTGGTTGCGGGGTTCAGCAGGGGGGCGGGCTTATTTTTCATATCCGCGCGGACGTTATACCATGCCTTGGGCAGCTCGGATTCTTCCAGATAGATCTTGTAGGGGATTTCTTTGTTGGCGCTCATGTTTTTTGTCTCCTTTTCGAAAAATTGGATTTTCGGGACAAAAAAAGCTTCTGTCCCGCGAAAACGCTGGGACAGAAGCGGCAAATCATCTTCTGCGGTGCCACCCGGCTTGGCGCTGAAAGCGCCCACTTAACGTATGCTAACACATACTGCGCTTTTTTAACGGAGACGCAGACTTCGTCGCACCTATTGCCGAAGCATTCGGATTGCCCTCGGAAGGCCATTCGTTCCTGCCCTGTGCGCTGCCTTTCCATCGTCGGCAACTCTCTGTAGCATGGATACAGGAAGTACTTACTCTTCTTCATCGGTTTTGATGGTGAGAGTTTAGCACA
>CAYTOU010000282.1:0-3257 GCA_964439295.1 uncultured Oscillospiraceae bacterium | reverse complement strand
GTCGGGCGATATGGCGGCTATGTCTATCTCGGCGGGCTCGATTACTTGCCTTCCGTCCTTTTCGTATATGAAACGGTTGGACCACATTACGTAATGCTTGCCGCCGTCTTCAAAGTATGTCATGTCAAGCGATATGCCGCGCTCCGATATTAAGCTGCCGTCCTCATATACGCATAGCTTGGGCTCTTCCCAGCTGCTGGGGTCTATCGGGTCGCCGTGGCAGCGTAGCATTGCCGACTGCACGGTCGTCCAGTCGCCGCCCCTGCATAGCGATGTCAGTAGGTATAGACTGCCGCCAATCTCGTGCAGCTCCGCCGCCCATGTGCCGCACATGCGCTCGCCGGGGTGCAACTGAACACGATATATTACAACCGGCTCGGCTGAAAACACGCCTTCAATCGTATCCGCACAGCGCAGTGTGATATTCTGATTGCCTGAAGAGGAAAGGTAGTACTTTCCGCGATAGTACGTCACGCATGGGTCGGACATGCCGGTCGCCATGTTGGGATCGTTTATCGCAGAGGGCGCATAGCTGCCAAAGCTCAGTTCAAACGGGAAATGACCTATGCTCGGGCGTATCTTTCCGGGTATGGTGTATGTGCCCGCGCGCTTGAAATCGATTGCCGCAATCGCGTCCTTATCCCAATCGACAGCCTTTTCGTGTGTCGAGCCGTCCGAATAGCGGCATACCGCCTTGGGCAGCTTGAGCGCATCGAGCGGAGTACCCGACGCAATGCGCATCTCTATCGGCTCTACTGCCACATGATGTATCTCGTCCAGATACATGCGTATGGTCTTTAGCTCATCATCGCTGACTTCGATTGCATTGCCCAATAGCCTTTGACAGGGTGGCTCAATGCGAATATCGCTTTCGCTTATCCGCTTGGGCGGATTGGCACATTCGCAGACATCCGAAACCGCGGTGAAATCGCGCGTGATACCTTGGTGATACTTGCCGCCGCACCGCCACGTCACCGTATAGCATGCCTTGTCGGCATCCCAGTGGCACGTGGGTTCGCTTACGACCGTATCCGAAACGGGCAAAAAGCCGATTTCACTAAAGCATACCGCATCACTTGAAGAGAAAATCTGTATGCAGCCTACGTGCTGCGAATCCGGCGCATTCTGGTTACGGCGTATAGCGCAGACCATGAAGCCGCCATCCGCACCGCGGAATAGCCACGGGTCGCTCAGCGTCTTTGTCGTGCCCTTTTCATCGCCTTCGTCAAACGTCGCGAGAGGGAAGAGCACGCCCGTGTCGTTGCGCAACGGGTAAAAGATTTTCCCATCCGTGCTCCAGGCCATATGCATGGACTGTTCCCAGTCGCATGCATATGCCGTATGTCCCGGATAGTTATTGTCGGTTATAAGCGCAGTGCCCGGCTTTGTGTAGCAAAGTATGTAGCCCATTATTCACTCCCGCCTTTCTTTAGAGTGTGTTTCTAAAAGGGAAAGCTGCAAGTTCGAGTGGATTTTTCGTCAGATCAAGGATGGAAGCCGAAGGTTTAGTGGGGCTAAATCGAGGCTTTCAGACGCAGAGATGGCGGAAAAGCCGCCGAAATTGCAGCTTAAGGAATTTTAGGAACACACTCTAAGCAAGATAATCAAATGAAGGACGTATGCTTTGACTTAACCCTTTATACCGCTGGTGGCCTGACCGGCTACGAAGTACTTCTGACCGAATATGTACAGTATCAGCATGGGCAGCATGGATACTGTTGCGGCGGTGAATGCCAGCGAATAGTTGCCTGTGCGGTCGCCAATGAATATTGCCAAGCCGTTGGACAGCGTGCGCATGGAGGACTTGCTCGCCACTATCATGGGCCAGAGCAGATCGTTCCAGCAGTTGTTGATGCTGAGCAGCGTGACCGTTATCATCGTGGGAACAACCAGCGGCAACATTATGCGTATGAATATGCCGAACTCGTTTAGACCGTCAATACGCGCCGCATCCTCAAGGTCCTTAGGCAGTCCTTCGAATGCCGAGCGGCACAGGAATACCCAGTATGCGGATGCTATCTTGGGCACTATCAGTCCCCAGAAGTTGTTGAGCCACCCCATGTAGTACACTTCCAGATACAGCGGAACCATTATGACCTGGAAAGGTATCATCATCGTGGCCAGGAACAGCAGGAACAAGGTGTTTTTGCCCCTAAAGCGGAAGCGCGCGAACGCATAGCCCGCCAGAGAGTTAATGAATAGCGAAGGAATAGTCGTGCCGATAGCGTATATAACGGTATTGACCGTCATACCCCAGAAGTCTATCTGCTCAAGCACGTTCTCCCAGTTTTCCCAGAAGTGGTTTGCGGTGGGGAAGAACTTGGGCGGATACGTCATTACCTCGGGGTCGCTCTTAAATGAGCCCAGGCACATCCAGACCAGCGGAGCCAGCAAAAGGAATGCAAAGAATACCAGCAGGATAAAAATCGGAATATACCGCAAGGTGCGTCCCAACTTGATGTTGAACGGCGTTTCATGCTTGTGCGTATTTGTATTTTGCATACTACCCCTCCTCAATCATCGGACGTCTTGTTCATGATCGTGTACATGATGATCGTGATGATCATTATGAATGCGAACAGGAACTCGCTCATTGCGGTCGCATAGCCGGTCTTGTTCATGCTGTTGAACGCTTGCTCGTATATGTAGACAACCATTGTGGTGGTCGATCTGTTGGGACCGCCGCCGGTCATGGTGTACACGATATCGAACATCTGTAGAGATCCGATTATACGGGTCATCAGCAAGAACCAGAACGAAGGCATTATGCTGGGCAGGGTTACGTAGAAGAACTGCCTTATCTTGCCTGCACCGTCCATATCGGCGGCCTCAAACAACGAATCGGGTATGTTCTGTATTGCCGAAACGAGAATAATTGTCGATATACCGAATGTCTTCCATATGGCGACGAACACGACAACGTACAGCGCGGTCGACGTGTTGTTTAGCCAGTTGGGGTCGCTTACGCCCAGGAGCTTAAGCCAGTAGGTGAATATACCGATGTTAGAGTGCATAACCAGCTGCCAGGTTACGCCGACGGTAACGGCGGATGCGACTACGGGCAGGAAGTATATGCTGCGGAATATCTTATTAATTGCCGTGTTCTTGGCTAGCAGCGCCGACAGCACTACGCCGATTATCATCTGCAGCGGCACTTCAATTGCGGTATAGCGCAGACTAACGGTTATACTCTGCAAGAATCGGCGATCCGAAAAAGCTTTGATATAATTCTTAAAGCCTACAAATTCGGCTTTGCT
>CAYTOU010000281.1:0-3265 GCA_964439295.1 uncultured Oscillospiraceae bacterium | reverse complement strand
CACTCTAACGCGCCATCATCAATTAACACATGCCGCGTTTACATACTATCCTATTTAATACTATAATTAGCGTAGGCTTTTTCTATAAGCCTTAAGCGGAGGCGAATGCATGGACAGTCAGCGCAAAATATCATTGGCAGTCATACGCCGTCTGCCCGGCTATTACAGATACTTAAGGCGGCTGGAGAGTCAGGGCGTAATGCGGATATCGTCCAAGGAGCTGGGTCAGCAGATGGGACTTACCGCATCGCAGATCAGGCAGGACATGAACTGCTTTGGCGGTTTCGGTCAGCAGGGATATGGGTATAATGTACATGAGCTGAGGCTGCGCATAAGCGAGATACTGGGGCTCAACCGCATATATCACATGGCGATAGTCGGCGCGGGCAAGATAGGTCAGGCCGTACTGAGCTATGACGGCTTTCGCGGCATGAACTTCATCACGACCGCGATGTTCGATACCGATAAGGATCTGATAGGGCGCACTGTGCGCGGCATAACGATATACGATGCCGCCGACATGCATAAGGTACTAAGCGCCGCGCCGGTTGACATAGGCGTGGTGGCAGTGCCCGAGGCATCGGCACAGCACGTATGCGACATGCTTGTCGCCAGCGGCGTGCGCGCGATATGGAACTTCGCGCCGATTGACATCACCGCGCCCGCGGGCGTCGCGATAAACAACGTACACATGAGCGACAGTCTGATGGTGCTGACATACTCCATGCAGCACGGAATGCCCGAATAGCGGCTATTCCGCAAACGAAAAAACACCCGCGTGACACATATCGCGGGAACAGAACAGGCGGCGTATCCGTCTGAAATAGCATAGAAAGTTACGGTGCGGCTCATCCGCGCTTTTTAAGAAAAAAGAGGAGATACGCAATGGATCACAATGACAACACCACTCCCGTGCGCCGCAGGAATCCGGCGTCCGGCGAGATAAGCGTAAAGCCCGTGGGCAGTGCGCATAAGGCGCAATCTACCGCGCGCACGAGTGACTATTCATCTGTGCGTCAGGGCACGCGCACGGCGAGCCGTGCCACATCGTCCGAAGCGGGACGCGCCCGCGCCGAGTCCACCGACTACCGTCAGCGCGTACGCGCGCGCACATCCCAAAATGCGGACGGCACTACGCCGCGCGTAAGCGTGCGTCCGGCTAGCGCATCCTCTGCCGCGCGCACTCAGGGCGGCACGCGCACTTCTCAATCGGGCGCAAAGCGCACCTCTTCCGCAAACGCACCCGCGCGCCGAAGACCCGCACCGCGCACCCAGTCGCGCCGCAGCCGCCGCAATCGCAACCCGCAGTGGGCGACGGTACTGCTGGTGGTGTGCTTCATGGCGCTGGTGGGCGTAGGCTATGTGGGCTTTAACGAAGTAAGCAACTACATGGACTATCAGGCCAAGTGTGAGGAGCTGGAGCAGGAAACCTTCTACGACGGCATAACGCTTGAGGGCGAATCGCTGAGCGGGCTTACGCTACTGGACGCCGTGTCCAAGTATCAAAAGCAGCTAAACAACGTATCCGCCGCCACGTCGATAACCATAACCGCGCGTGGACAGACATTCACGCTGGACTCTTCGTCGGTACAGATGAGCACCAACCTACAGACCACGCTGAGTCTGGCATACTCGACCGGACGCACGGGCTCGTTTGAAGAGCGCTATGCGGAGCTGCAGCAGCTCAAGAGCCAGGGACTGGACTTCTCGCTCAACCGCGGCTGGAATGAAGAGACCCTGCGCGCCAAGATAAGCGAAATCGCCGCTGCCGTATACGTGAAGGGTCAGGACGCCGATGTCGAAAGCTTCGATCCCGATACCGGCAAGTTCACATTCACCAGCGAGGTCACCGGGTACGAGCTGGACAGTGACGATCTGTATTCTCAGATAACTCAGGCGATAGCCAACGGCAATGTCAACGCCACAATAGAGGCCAAGATAATCGAGGTCGAGCCCGAGCACACGGTTGCGTACATGGAGGAGCACTTCGGTCGCATATCGTATGCGCAGACCAAGACCACGTCCAACTCCAACCGCAATAAGAACATACAGCTGGCATCGTCCGAGTTCAACGGCATGCGCGTGGATCCGGGCGAAACGGTATCCTTCAACGACACCACCGGCGAGCGTACCGAGGAAAAGGGATACAAGGCAGCCGGCGCGTACTCTAACGGCATACTGATACAGGAGCCGGGCGGCGGCGTATGCCAGGTTTCGACCACGCTGTACAACGCCGTAGTTAAGGCCGACCTTGAGATAGTCGAGCGTAGCCCGCACTCTCGCGTATCCGACTACATCGGCATAGGTCTGGATGCCGCGGTCAACTACCCCACCCAGGACTTCAAGTTCAAGAACAACACTGACTATCCGATATTCATAGTCGCCGAGTACTCCGACCAGAAGCTGACGTTCAAGATATACGGTAAGCAGCTGGATGACGGCGTGTATATCAAGCTGGAGAGCGAAAAGACCGAAACCATCGAGCCTAAGGAAGGCATGATAGAAAAGTACGACTCCACCCGTGCGGTTGGCGATAACACCACCGAGCCGGCGCGCGAGGGCGCAAAGGCGGTATCGTACAAGGTCTACTATGACAAGGACGGCAACGAAATAAAGCGCGAGGTGCTTGACCACAGCACATATCCCGCGTCCCAGGCGGTATACCGAATAGGTACCGGCACGGGCAATTGACAATAAAACACTCACAGCCCCTTCGCCGAGCTCAGGCGAAGGGGCTTTCATGTAACAAGAACATCATTTTATCTTGCACAATAATTCGTTGAAAGGCATGGCTTCAAATGCTATAATTTTATCGATTTGCGTGCAAGCAAAAAACAAAAGTATTCGGGGGAAGAATTCAATGGATATTGCACAGATTCTGGAAGCAGTCATGCTGGTTTGCTTCGGTTGCTCCTGGCCCATGAACCTCGTCAAGAACTACCGTGCCAAGTCTGCCAAGGCTATGAGCCTGGGCTTCATACTGCTGATAATCACCGGCTACGCGGCAGGCATTATCGCAAAGATCTGCACCGTGATGAACGGTGGCAATGTGCACTGGTACGTATGGGTAGTGTACATATTCAACATTTGCATAGTGTCGTGCAACCTGGGCGTATACTTCTACAACCGCAAGCTGGATGAAAAGGCCGAAAAGGCGGGCAAGTAATTGCATGCACACGCTCCGTCCGATGCTTATGCATTGGGCGGAGTTTTTTTGCCTTTTCGCGCTTTACTCACCGCGCGATTTATTGTATTCTATACAGTG
>CAYTOU010000280.1:0-3267 GCA_964439295.1 uncultured Oscillospiraceae bacterium | reverse complement strand
GGCGGAAAAGCCGCCGAAATTGCAGCTTAAGGAATTTTAGAAACACACTCTAATTCTTGAGGTGGCAAAAATGGCGGGACTACTTATAAAGGACACCACGGCGGATGAGCGCCGCCGCATAGTCGAAGAGTCGATAGGCAACATAGAGGCGGCGTGCGACGGCTGCGCGGCGGGCCTTGTCGAGATGTATCAGGACTACATCGACGGCAAAAAGGAACTGCGCGAGATCAACATGGAGTTTAACGCCCGCTATGTATCGGGAAGCACGGGTCCCACGCGCGGACGCTGCCCGCAGTGGTAACGGATATGCCGCTGAAATACGAAAACCTTGAAATACGCCGCGCGACGCAAAGCGATGCCCCCACGCTCATGGCATGGTGGAACGATGGCGGCGTAATGGCGCACGCCGGTTTTCCAAACGGCCTAAACATAACGCTCGATGAGGTCATAGCGGGTCTAAACCCGGGAAGCCTAATCATAATGGAAAACGGGCGCCCGATAGGCGAATGCTGCTATCGCAATGCCGAACCCGGCACGGCTGAAATAGGCATTAAGATATGCGTAGGCGATTGCCAGAACCGCGGCGTAGGCAAAAAGGTGCTCAGCATGCTCATCACATACCTATTCCAAAGCGGCTATGACAAAATTGCGCTCAGCACCAACCCCGATAACCTGCGCGCGCGGCACGTATACCGCGCTCTGGGCTTTCGCGAGGTGCGCATAAACGCGGACTCATGGACAGATCAGTTGGGGCGCTTGCAGTCCTCGGTCGATTGCGAGCTGATAAAGGGCGATTTTCACAGTTATGCAACGTAAAATAACGTCGTTTGACGCGCGGCGCGCGATTTTGTATTTGACAAGTGTGCCGCGCGCGTGGTATAATCTATGATGTTGCCGAGATGGAGAGTTGTCCGAGTGGTCGAAGGTGCAGCACTCGAAATGCTGTGTCCCCAAAAGGGACCCAGGGTTCGAATCCCTGACTCTCCGTGAGTGTTTTCCCCCGTCCTGTTTGGGATGGGGGATTTTTTTTGTGTTTGTGGGGAGAAAAGCTTTTACCTATCAAGTAGCCAGTCCGTGAGATTTTTCACGCGTATTCCGTCATAATTGCCCACGGTCATATAGTCGGCGGTGAGTATGACTTTTTCGTAGTTATCGCGAATCTGTTTAAGCGGACGCATTTCGCGTTCAAATGTTTCCTGCGCCGTCATATCCGCGGTCACTTGATAGTAGACGTACTCGCCCTGCTTTTCCGCAACGAAATCGACCTCTTGCGAGCCCAGCTTGCCTATCATGACCTTATATCCCCGCCTAAGCAGTTCAAAATATACTACGTTCTCAAGCGAAAAGCCTATATCGTAATTTCTGCGCGGAACGATGTGATTCCTCAGCCCCAGATCTACGATATAGTATTTCTTATTCACCTTCAGCAGTTGTTTGCCCGCAACGTCAAATCGTTCGGCAGGATAGAATATGAACGATTCGGTCAGAGCCTCTACATAGTCGTCCACTGTATTGGGCGATACCTTCCGCCCGCCCGAAATCAGATAATCTGTAATGCCCCGTATGGAAACCGGACTGCCCACAACGCTTGCCAGGTATTTGGCAATGGTTTTCAAAAGCGAAATATCGGTAATCTTGCGCTTAGACGGCTCGCTTTCCTTACGCGCCTGACGGTCCTCGATGTCCTTGACAATGACGGTGTTGTATATGCCTTCCAGATATGTCTCCACTTTTTCCGCCGTGCGATCCATTTTTGCGATGTACGGTAGACCGCCGCACTTCAGATACTCTGCAAAGCCGCGCTCCTCGTTAAGCTGCGTAATCGTCAGAAACTCTTTCAGCGAAAGCGGGAGCATACTTATCTCGACATAGCGCCCGGTCAAAAGCGTCGCAAGGTCGCCGGAGAGCATATACGCGTTGGAACCGGTTATGTAGATGTCCACATCCGGCTTGACATACAGACTATCCACGACCTTTTCAAAGTCTGCAACTTTCTGGACTTCATCCAAAAAGATATATGTCGTTTTTCCGGGAATCAACCGTTCCTTTAGATATGCGTACAGTTTTCTATAGTCCAATAGCTCTTCGTATTCCAACTCTTCGAAATTCACAGATACAATCTGCTCATCCGATATACCATTCGCCCTGAGCCAATCCTGATACTGCGCCAACAATGTGGACTTTCCGCAGCGGCGAATTCCGGTCACGACCTTTATGACCTGTTCATCCTTCCAGCTTGCCAGCTGCCTTAGGTATTCTTTACGCTCGACCAATGCGCTCACCTCCCGCAAGAAGTATTCTCATTATAGCGCAAATCGTCGGATTTATCAATGAATATTCCGAAATGGGAATTTATATGCCGGTTTTAGACCTTCCCATTGAAAACTTGCTTTATATATCACCCAAGTTTTCAATAGCAATCTTCCCCACTCACCCCTCAGCCTCATTCCCCATTTTCCAAAAGCACCAAGCCGCCCACCCCATCAAAGGCAGCATAGCAACAAACCCCGTAGGATTGGGTCCCAAGAGCCCGTTCACCATATCGGTGCTCAAATAGACCGGCAGCTCGCCGATTACGTTGACCACGCCGTGTATTATCGCCGCGTACATGCAGTTTCGGGTGCGCATCGTTATGTATGAGAGTATGACGCCCAGCGCAATGCACATCAGCATCATCATGACCATGTTCGACCACGGCGCGCCCGGGTTAGTCGCGCTATAGTTGAAGCCGAAATAGATCAGCGGCAGGTGCGCCAGTCCCCACTCCGCGCCGTTTATGAGCGCGGCTTTTCTCGCGCCGTACTTCTGCACCTGAAAGCCCAGCAGGTACCCGCGCCAGCCCACTTCCTCGCCCAGCTCCAGCAGCTGAACGGGTATCATAACCGCCGCAACCGCTATGCATGCGAGGGCTATTGCGAGCGGGTTTTTCGCCGCGATCTCGGCATCCGTGCCCAGCCGCATGCCTATTTTGAACACGCCGCTATACTGCCCGGGGAAAATCGCGTAGTAGGCTGCCGCGCCGACCGCGACCAGCACTCCGGGCACTACCGCCGACCATAGCCAGCTCTTCGCATCGCGCCAGACGCGCAGCGACAGGCGGTACTTCGCCCTTTCGCCGGTTATGCGGCGCGTGATGAAGGCGGCTATGACCGGTATGAACGTGAAGCCTATTCCCAGGATTTGGTAGAACTTCCCCGAGCCGGTCGCTGCCTCCAGCGCGCCCAGCAGGTAGCATGCGCCCAGTACCAGCATGAGGTAGACGGGGAT
>CAYTOU010000279.1:0-3288 GCA_964439295.1 uncultured Oscillospiraceae bacterium | reverse complement strand
CCCCCCGCACACTAACTCAACCTGTTCCCTAATCCCTGTTCCCTAGTCCCTCAAACGTAACTCCGCGCACTAACTAAAGCTAACGGCTAACCGCTAACAGCTAACAGCTCCTCCGCTCTTCATCTCCTCCACAAACTCCGCAATGCGCTTAATCGCTTCTTTCAGCTTTTCCATGCTGGTCGCGTAGGAACAGCGTATGTAGCCCTCGCCCGCCGCGCCGAACGCGGTGCCGGGCACGCAAGCTACATGCTTTTGCTCCAGCAGCTTTGTGCAGAACTCGTCCGACGTCATGCCAAGAGAGCTTATCGACGGGAACACGTAGAACGCGCCCAGCGGCTCAAAGCACTCCAGACCCATATTCCTAAAGCCGCTTACCATCATGCGCCTACGACGGTCGTACTCGCGGGTCATCTCGCGCACCTTGCTGAAGTTATTCTCGAATCCGTCGCGCAGACCTTCCAGCGCGGCGGCCTGTGCCGCGGTGGGCGCGCACATTATCGTGAACTGGTGTATCTTGACCATTACTTTGAGCAGCGGCGCGGGGGCGCAGGCGTAACCTATGCGCCAGCCGGTCATCGCAAACGCCTTTGAAAAGCCGTTTAGCGTAATCGTGCGCTCCCACATATCGGGTATGGACGCAAAGCTGACGTGGTGTGCGCCGCCGTACGTCAATTCGGAATAGATCTCATCGGATATTACGAATATATCGGTGCCGCGCAGCACATCGGCGATTGCGCTAAGCTCGGCACGCGTCAGTATCGCGCCGGTGGGGTTATTGGGATAGGGCAATATCAGTGCCTTTGTGCGCGGCGTAATGGCGTTTTTAACCGCCTCGGCGGTCAGTTTAAACTGATCCTCCACGCGCGTGCGCACGGGCACAGGCGTGCCGCCCGCGAATATGATGCCCGGCTGGTACGACACGTATGACGGATCGGGCACGAGCACCTCATCGCCCGGCTCGCATATCGCGCGCAGCGCAAGATCGATGCCCTCGCTCGCGCCTATGGTCACGCATATTTCGTTTTCGGGCGCATATGTGATGCCGTACTGCTCGCGCAGGTAGCGCGCGATGGCGCGCCTTAGCTCGATTGTACCCCAATTGCTGGTGTAGTGAGTCTGACCCTGCTCCATGGAATATATCGCGGCCTCGCGCATGTTCCACGGCGTCACAAAGTCCGGCTCGCCCACGCCCAACGATATCGCGTCCTTCATCGTCGCCACTATGTCAAAGAACTTGCGTATGCCCGACGGCGGCGTGGCGACCACCCGCTGGCACATCAGCTTTTCGTAATTCACGGCGACACCGCCAATCTATTATCCTGCTTGTCGCCGCCCTCGAATATCACGCCGTCTTCCTTATACTTTTTCAGCATGAAATGCGTGGCGGTGGATATTACCGAGTCCAGCGTGGACAGCTTTTCGGCGACAAAGAACGCCAGCTGCCTCATCGTGCGCGCCTCGACCAGTACGCACAGATCGTATCCGCCGCTCATCAGGTATACCGACCTTACCTCTTCATAGCGGTATATGCGCGATGCTATCGCGTCAAAGCCCTGATCGCGCTGCGGCGTTACGCGGACCTCGATTATCGCCTCTACGCGTTCGGTAGTGGTCTTGTCCCAGTTGATCAGCGCCGGATACTTGAGTATGATCTTTTCACGCTCCAGCCTGGCTATCGATTCGCGTATTTCGTTTACATCGTGACCGGTCATGGTGGATATATCCTGTATATTTGTGCGTGCGTCATCATACAGTATTTCGAGTATGCTCATATCCAATGTGGATAGCATTAAAAAATCGCCTCCTTATAAGATCCCGTGTGATGTATATCAGTTTACCGCATGCGCGCGCATACGTCAAGCGCACCGCACTGAACAATTATGCCGTGAATATGTGACAGAGTGTACAATTAAAACCTAATCGGCGGAGTATTCGCGTACCAGCTCCACATACCGGCGCACGCGCGCGACATCGCCGTGCACCGTGCGCGCGCCGCGCTGCGAAAACTCGACCTCGCAACCGCGCGCCGCCGCCATTGTGCGCTTGACACCCGTGCGCACGGCGTTTTCGTCCAGCTCGCCTTCCACGCCCAGTATGGCGGGCGAAGTCTTGCGGTGGAACACTATGTTTGTGTGGCGTAGGCGCTCACCCATAAGCTCCTCATTGCAGTCGGACGATATGCATACCTTGCGCAGGTTGGGCATGTCGCTTAAATACCCATCCCATATGGCGTCCACCGGCTCGAAAAAGCCGTACGACAGCATGCCGTACATCTCGGCAATGCGCTTAAAGTACGGGTATAGGAACTCCTTGTACAGCTCGGGCGCGATTCTGCCCAGCTCCAGTGTGCCCAGGAATCCCCACACGTCGTGCGTGGTGAGCGGTCTGCGCGCCGATACGTCGGGCCCGGGCAGCTCGTTGGTGAATGCGAATGTGCCGCGGCACACCGACTCCACGCGCGTGGTGGGCAGTATGAGCCCGCGCGCCTCGCAGAAGTGGAAGTACCTTATATAATCCTCGGTCAGCCCGTCCATCATTGTGTGGAATAGATCGGGGTACTGCTGCATACTCGTGAGTATCGTGTCCACGCTCATGACCTGCGCCAGGCACCGCGTGGGCAACGCGTACAGGCATCCGCCGGTCAGCCGCACGGGCAGTATGTCGCCCAGCAGCGATTGGTATATTTCCAGTCGCCGCTGTGAAACGCGCATATTCACGCCGAATTTGGTCTTGTGCAGCAGGTGGAAGTCGCGCTTGAGGTCCTTAACGATGTCCTGCGACTTGGGTATTTCGTATAGTTCGGAGTCCTCGCCCGGCTTTACGCCGAACGGCGCAAACCACGCGTCCACATGCACGGGCATGTATGCGGGCACGACCTGATCGTCATTAAACAGCTCCTGCTCTAAAAAGTTCATGCATAGCGCGTATTCAATGCTGCGCGCGTCCTCGCCCTCGCAGCGCAGAAGCGGCGTGATTATCTCGCCGGCAAACGGGCGCCAATCCATGCACACCGTGGGGCGCTCGCCCAGACACGCGTTGTGCCTGAGCCACAGCTTTTCAAGCGCGATGTTGCGCGGCGAATATGCCAGCTCCATCTGATGCGCGGCTGTATCGCGCAATATGTATTTGTCGCGTGCACTAATCGTCATGGACGCTCCTTTTGCCTTAGCGGCAGAACTAAATTGGAAATTTCTGGAAATTTAGTTACACAAACTATACTAAAGTAATCCATTATATTATACCATATCTGCCATACAAATGAAAGTCCGTATATGAAAAAGTGACGCA
>CAYTOU010000278.1:0-3296 GCA_964439295.1 uncultured Oscillospiraceae bacterium | reverse complement strand
TAGTATAAAGCCGAGTTAGAATGCCGAGTCACTCGGCATTCTAACTCAAGCTAACGGCTACTCCCGTCCCCACGCCTCATATCTTCAACAACTCCAGCAACTCCTCGGACGTCATATTCATTATGCCGCCTTCTTCGCCGCCGGATATGGTGTCCAGTAGCGCGCTTTTCCGCTCCTGAAGCTCCAGTATCTTTTCCTCGATCGTGTCCTTTGCAATCAGCTTATACACCTGCACGCGCGCCTGCTGACCTATGCGGTGGGCGCGGTCGGTGGCCTGATCCTGCGCGGCCTGATTCCACCACGGGTCAAAGTGTATGACCACGTCGGCTGCGGTTAGGTTGAGTCCTGTGCCGCCCGCCTTGAGCGAAATCAGGAATACAGACGCTTCGCCGGCGTTGAACGCCTTGACTAAAGATGCGCGCTGCTCCTTTGACGTAGAACCTCTTAGCGTGAAGTTGGATATGTTCAGCGCGTCCAGGCGCGTCTTCAGGCGCTCCAGCATGGTCGTGAACTGGGAGAACAGCAGTATCTGATGCCCGTTTTCGACCATTGCCTCGCATAGCTCGGCGCACGCGTCCAGCTTGCTCGTGGGACCCTGATAGTTTTCAAAGCACAGATTGGGGTCGCAGCACAGTTGCCTTAGGCGCGTCAGTGCCGCCAGTATCTGTATCTTGCCATCCTCACTTGTCAGATTTTCAACCGCGTTAAGCACGTTGGCGTGATAGAGCTTGATTTCGTCGTCGGACAGCTGTATGCGGCGCACGTACTCCTGCTTGGGCGGGAGTTCCTTAAGTACGTCGCTCTTAAGCCTGCGCAGCATGAAGGGCTGCACAAGGCGGCGCAACTGCGCCGTCGCGTCGGCGTTCTTGGACTTGACTATGGGCTTTTCAAGCTTTTCCTTAAACGCGTTGCTGGTAAACAGATACCCGGGCATCAGGAAGTCGAACAGGTTCCATAGCTCGCTCAGCCTGTTTTCAATCGGCGTGCCGGTCAAAACGAAGCGCTGCACCGCCTGTATGCGCTTGACCGCCTTTGAAATCAGCGTGGTCGTGTTCTTTATATGCTGCGCCTCGTCCAGTATGCAGCAGTAGAACTTCTTTTGCGCGTATTCCTCTATGTCCTGCCGCATCAGCTCGTACGACGTGACCCACACATCGCAGTCGTCCGCGTCGGCGCGCAGGCGCTTGCGCTCGGCGGCATTGCCCAGTATCAGGCAGTACTTGAGCTGCGGCGCGAACTTTTGCATTTCATCGCCCCAATTGTATATGAGCGACGCGGGGCATACGACCAGGTTGGGCATGCCGTTGCGCTTGTCATCGGTCGTGGTTAAGAAGGATATGACCTGCAGCGTCTTGCCCAGACCCATTTCATCGGCCAGTATTCCGCCAAAGCCGTACGCTTCCAATGTCTTTAGCCACTGAAAGCCGGTCTGCTGATACGGGCGCAGTACGCCGTTTAAGTTCTGCGGCAGCGCATAGTCGCTTTCCGACAGTGTCTTAAAGTTGCGAATCATATTGCGGAACTGCGCATCGCGCCCCACGCGTATGTTTTCGCTGCCCGACAGCATTGTGTCCAGATACAGCGCACGGTTCGCGGGCAGTGTAATTTGACCGTTCTCAAGATCCTTAGAAGAAAGCTGGAGCATATGCGACATTTCGGCCAGCTTTTCGCATGAAGAGCCTTCCAGCGGCAGGTACCTACCGTCTGCCAGCTTATAGTACTTTTTGCGCAGCAGCATGCTCTGGTACAGCTGGCTTAGCTCGCTTACCGGGAATCCGCCCGTGTCCAGCGTCAGTTTAAGCAGGCCGTCCGATACCGATATGCCCACGCTCGCCGCTTTGGGGCTTATGCGCTTGTTGGCCAATTGAGTGCTTAAGTAGACCTCGCCCTGCTCCCTAAAGCTGTCCAGCGTATTGGTCAAAAAGTCATATACCTTATCTTCGCCCGACAGCGTGTATTTCTTGCCGTCGTAATCAAAATAGCGCTCGGTAAAGCGTACGACCGCCATCTCCTGCATTGCGTTGCGGCGCACGCCGTCTTGCAGCCCCGGATTGTCGCTCACCGGGAACTTTTTCTTGCCGTACGCGAATTTCAGTTTTAGCAGCAGCGTTTCGCCGCTTATATCAAAATAGAATTGGGCGACGCATTCGTCGGGCAGGTAGTCGCTTAGCAGATTTCCGGCATCCTCGACCTCGACCATGTCGCTTATTTGGGGCAGTACGCAGCTACAGAATGTGGGCAGGTCATTAAGCGACAACTGCATCGTATCCCGACCGGATTGGGTCAGCGGATAAACCTTTTGCTTGAACTCGTCCGAGCAGCGCAGCATTTGATGGTCGTTTATGGCATAAAGGCTGCCGGTATTGCCGAAGAAGCGGAATTTACCGGGATTATCGATAGCCAGGTTAGCGGCAAATGGGGTCTTTGATATACTTAAGCCGATGTGCGGATCGCCTTCCGACAGCGTATAAGAACCGCCTTGAAAGCTATCCAGCGGCTCATCGCGCAGCATATCGAACAGGCGGTTAAACGCCTCGCCCCGAATGGTGAGTTCCTTTTTGTCATAACTGCACGGATCGTAGTTGCCCCGACCGCTATCCGGATTCAGCGTCTGATATTTTGAAAATTCGTTCATTATCAGATATATCAACTTTTGCGACTTTTCGTCAAACTGATGTATATCGTGATTTACAGTAAGGTTTTTCCCGTAGGCAGCCGTGTTGCCCTCGGTAACATTCTTAAGGAATGTGTTGATGTTCGGAACCACATACAATTTATCGTATCCGATGCGCAATGAAAACGACGGGTAATCGTCATAATATAAGTTGTTATTGATCCTTAGAGCCAGCCTTGCGGGCCTCTGGGGCGCAGGAGATGTATTGCGGGTCGCATCATCCATATAGCTTTGCAGCATCTTGGAGGCATAGTAGTCGGTGGAGGAGCTCTGTTCATTATCTGAATAGGCGATCAATGCAGCGACAACATGCTTACAGCGGCCGAATTGTGCAAACTGCAGGCAAGTGCAATGAGCGGCGATCTGGCTTTTCGTAATATCCAGGCTGATTCTATATATCCTAGTACCCTTCACGGTGCAGGTTACCTTTGACATTGCCTTTTCGCTGCGGCATTCCATATTGCTTACGCGGCCTTCATTAAAGTATGCCTTGCCGCGGCTAAAATCCGTTTCCGAAAACAACTGACGGATTTCATCTATAGTCATTGCTCTGCCACCTTTACCTATGATGGGGATATTATAGCATGCGCGTGGGGGCTTTGGAAAGGGCGAGGGGGTGAAA
>CAYTOU010000277.1:0-3310 GCA_964439295.1 uncultured Oscillospiraceae bacterium | reverse complement strand
GACTGCGAAAGAGCAAAACTCACTCTCTCGCAGTCGCCACTTACAAGCGCCTCGCGCTTACGCTTCAACCATCCAAACGCGCATATCCTTCTTGCCGCGGTTTGCCCATGCGTAATACGGTATCGCATTGAGCGTTATCGGCTCGGTCTTAGGCGCGGTGCGGCTATACAGCGCGCCGTCTACGCTTTCTACCTTCAAGCCCTTTACATGCATCGGGCGCACGCCGCCCAGCAGCTCGGGATCGTACTCGCCCATGCTCATGCCATCCGCGTATGCGCGCAGTGTGCTAAGCGGTTGCGGGTTATCCACACCCTCGAAGCAATAGACGACAGGACCGTACGTGAACGCCACGCAGCCGGCGTCCTGGCGGACATACGGATGCGCATACCAGCACTGCGCGGTGAGCTTGATATCCATAACTAGGTCGCTGCTACCCTCGGGCAGAGCGATCTTTGCATAGCCGTCTGTCATTTCGGCTGCGATCTTCTTACCGTCAAGCGTTATATCCGCGCCTTCCGCCCAGCCGGGTACGCGCAGGTATACGGTAACGGGCTGCTTGGCATCCACGTGCCAGGAGAGCTTGCCCACCCACGGATACTGTGTGGTCAATGTGAAAGTCGCCTTTTCCAACTCGATCTTACCGCCCAGATACTGATGTATTGTGATTTCGTCGCCATCGTCCTGATAGCAGTACTGCGGCAGCGAAGGTATCAGGCGCGCCATGTTGGGCGGGCAGCATGCGCACGCGAACCACTTGGGACGCGTGGGCAGCACGTGCTTATAGCCGGGCTGTTCGCCGGAGACCTTATCCACTACCTCCAGCGGGTTGACGTAATAGAACTTATCCGCCGCCAAGGACATGCCCGACAGCATGCCGTTATACAGTATGCGCTCTATGGTATCGGCTATCTTGCCATCGCGCTTTTTGCGCAGCATGGCCTGACCGAAGAACACCGCGGCTATGGACGCGCAGGTTTCGGCATATATCGTATCGTTGGGCAGCTCATAATCGCTCATGAACGCCTCGCCCTCGCTGGTCGCGCCGAAGCCGCCGGTTATGTACATCTTGCGATTGACGGCGCTATCCCACAGGCGCTCGCATGCCTGCCAGAGCGATTCATCCTTCGTTTCGACCGCTACATCGGCCATTGCCGCGAACAGGTACAGCGCGCGCACCGCGTGACCCACGGCATCCTTCTGCTCGCGCACGGGTGCATGAGCCTGCATGTACTCCAGACCCAACGCGCGCATGCCGCCGAAGTGCTCGGTATGGCCGCGCTTTTCCCACTCCTCATCGAAATAGCAGGGCTTGCTGCCGCGCTCGTCGATGAAGTACTTGGCAAGCTTGAGATAGCGCTGCTCGCCGGTCACCTTGTACAGGTGGTATAGACCCAGCTCTACCTCGGGATGTCCGGGATAGCCCTTGAGCTTGCCCTCTTCGGGTCCGAACATGGTGTCGATGTGATCGGCCATGCGGCACATTATGTCAAGGAACTTGCGCTTGCCGGTCGCGCTGAAGTACGCGGCGGCGCCCTCCATCAGGTGACCCGCGCAGTACAGCTCGTGGCACTCCTGCAGGTTAGTCCAGCGCTTACCGGGCTCCTTTACGGTGAAGTAGGTATTCAGATACCCGTCCGGCTGCTGAGCTTTTTCGATGATATCGACTATGCGGTCTACCTCCGCCTCCAAGGCGGCATCGGGCTGAAGCATGAGCTTATACGCCACGCCCTCTATCCACTTGCCCACATCGCTATCCTGGAATACCATGCCGTAAAACTCGCCATGCTTGAGTCCGGCCGCGATTTCGAAGTTCTCTATCGCATGGCTGGGCTCGGTGTCCGGCGCTTCATCCTTCAATATGGACAGCTGCAGCGGCAGCATCTTATCGCATACCAACGCTATCCTGTCCGACCAAAAGTCCTTACCTGCAGCGGGGGTATAATGCATTTTCGTTTTCATCCTTTCACATTGTTCTGTTTATGCTCATATCGGCGCACCATTGCGCGCATGAAATGAGCGATGCGCTTATTAATCGAAGAGCTTGCTTATTTGTGCAATCAGTTCTGCAATGTCATAATTGTACTTTACCATGTACATATGCTTTTGTCAATCTAATTATTGAGAATTTTAGCGTATTGTGTGGCGTTGCAAGTCGTTTACCGTTGTTAAGAATAGTTTTTGCGATTCATCGTTCACCTATTCACTCATATGTCATTCCGTTTATGATTAATGTTAAGCTGCACTAGGCAAAATTGTCCGTATGACAGTGTTTAACAACCAAGTCCATACAAAAAAAGCGGTCCGCATAAAGCAGACCGCTCAATCGATTATGGTTTCTTCTTTTATATTTGCTCAAGCACCAGTACCCAATCGCATCCGCGTCCCTGTGTGGGCGGCACGAATGTCTGTAGTGACCCAACTGCCGACGTGTGCAGAGGAGTCGTTACGCCGTACTTACAGTCAAACCAGCTTTGCCTAAACGGATGTCCCTTTGTCCATGTGCAGTCCACGCCGAATTGCTTGCCGTACGGCGAATAGACAAGCATGCGCTTTGAATCCTTCGATATGCGCGCAAGCACGCGCTCGCCGCCCGATGCGGGCGCATCGAACAGGTATTTACCGCCGTCTACCAGGTTTGTGAAGTCGTTTTGCTCCATAAGCCGTCTCAGATAACCCATCTGACGCGCGCCCGGATGATGTATCGCCTCGTACCACGGTATGTTGGCGCCCAGCTTGCCCTCGCGCCCGGGTGCATACATCTGCCAGATGTTGTTATTGCCGTAGGTATGACCGCATGCGCCGCTGAATACCGAGAAGTAAGCCGCCTGCCGGGCATCGAAGTCGTCGAAGCAATTTGCCGGATTGGCGCCGGTGTTGTAGAAGCCGACTATGATGCGCTCGTAGCGCGGTTCGCCATCCAGCGCGGGCTTTACCGGTTCAAGATCCCAGTCGCGGCGTATGAACGCGCCGTTATAGTGATCGCGCGCCGCGTGCGAGGATTGGCACATGTTGAAGTCCAGCCACTCTTCATTATGCAGGTATTCGGAGCTGTCGGCAGGTCCAATCGGATGGAAGGTAATCAAATGCTTGCCCTCATCCCCCGCGCGCAGTCCGCGTGCGAGAGCTCGCACCGCTGCATAGTCGCCATCGGTTACAGGCACTCTGTCGCCGCCCAGCACCCATATGATGTTGCGGTCGCGATAGCGCTCGCCTAAAAAGCGCCCGTATTGTTCGGCATTGTCGCCGGTAAGGAAGCGCACAGGGCTACCTTCCTGCCAATAGCTGCCCCATGACGGCAACAGGGCGATTA
>CAYTOU010000276.1:0-3310 GCA_964439295.1 uncultured Oscillospiraceae bacterium | reverse complement strand
CCCTTAAAGTAGCTTGCTCAAGAAATCCTGAGTGCGGCGTTCGGCGGGGTGGTTGAAGATCTGATCGGGGGAGCCTTCTTCGAGTACGTAACCGTTGTCCATGAAGAGAACGCGGTCGCCGACCTCGCGAGCGAAGCCCATTTCGTGTGTAACGACGACCATGGTCATGCCTTCGCGGGCGAGCTGCTTCATAACGTCCAGAACCTCGCCGACCATTTCCGGGTCGAGCGCGCTCGTGGGCTCGTCAAAGAGCATGACGTCGGGGTCCATCGCCAGCGCACGTATAATGGCTATGCGCTGCTGCTGACCGCCCGAAAGCATGCGCGGGTACGCGTCCGCCTTGTCGTATAGACCTATGCGGCGGAGTAGCTCGTCGGCGCGAGCATTGGCCTGATCGCGGTTCATGCGGTGGAGCTGCACCGGCGCGAGGGTTATGTTCGCGCGCACGGTTAGATGCGGGAATAGGTTGAACTGCTGAAAGACCATGCCCATCTTCTGACGGATGGCGTTTATGTTGCAGTGATGCGAGGTTATGTCCACACCTTCGAACTTTATCTGACCCGCAGTGGGTACCTCAAGCATGTTTAGGCAGCGCAGGAATGTGCTCTTGCCCGAACCGGACGGTCCTATCACAACGACCTTTTCGCCCTTGTCGATGTGCTGATTTATGCCCTTGAGTACGTGCAGATCGCCAAAGCTCTTCTTAAGATCAATGATGTCTATCACCCTTGCGCAGCCTCCCCTCTATCTTCTTAAACACATTGGAAAGTATGGTCACCATTGCCAGGTATACGAGCGCAACAGTAAAGTACGGTACGTACGGCGAATACGTGCGCGAACGTATGTAGTCGCCCGCCTTGGTCAAGTCCATCATGCCGATGTAGCCCAATATGGACGTTTCCTTGAGTAGGGCAATGATTTCGTTGAGCAATGTAGGCAGAACTATCTTTATCATCTGCGGTATGACTATCAGTAGCATCGTCTTGCCCGAGCTTAAGCCCAGTGAGCGTCCCGCCTCGGTCTGACCCTTGTCAACCGCCAGTATGCCGCCGCGGATTATCTCCGATACGTACGCGGCGCTGTTTAAGCCGAATGTCAAAAACGCGACTATGTCGGAATTGGAGCAGCGTACCAAAATGATGTGGTACATTATAACCAACTGCACGACGACAGGCGTGCCGCGGATTATGTCGACGTATACCGACGAAATCCAGCGCAGGGGATAAAACTTGCCTATGTGGAAATTGCTAAGGCGCATAAGAGCCACTACCATACCCAGCACAAAACCCAGTATGGCGGCGACAATCGATACGCGCAATGTCACGCCCAGACCGTCAAGCAGCATCTTGTATCGATCGCCCTGTATCAGGTTAAAGTCAATCTGCTGCCATAGGCTCTGAATCCAACTGCCGGTGGTTCCGGCGGTTTCGGCCGCGCCCATCATCATGAGCACCAGCCAGCCGCCCGCCAGCAGCAACAGGTGTTTGTAGGACAGTACCTTATCGTTCCTCATTTAACACTCTCCCGTCCGGCGGCGGCATAGCCGTATCGCCCCTTAATTTGTCCGCATTTGCGCCTTACGCAGTAAACGCCGTCCGGCATAGCCGGGCGGCGTCATCATTAGCGCGGCTTAATCAGTTTCCGGCAGTAGCGTCGGTGGTCTCTTCCGCGGTCTCTTCGGTGGTTTCGGTGGTCTCCTCAGTGGTCTCAGCGGTCTCTTCGGTGGTCTCTTCCTCATCGTCGGAGTACTTCAGCAGAATGGCATCCATGGTGCCGTCCTCCTGCATGCGCTTGAGGGAAGCGTTGATCTTCTCAAGCAGCTCGTCCTGACCCATGGGAATAGCGATGCCGTAGGCCTCAACCTCAACATCGGTCAGTATGTCGTCATGTACTTCCAGACCTTCGATGGAAGCAACGAACTGACGTGCCGGCAGGGTGTCGATAACAACAGCGTCCAGACGGCCGTTTACGATATCCATAGCGGCGTCCATGCCCTTGTTGTAGCGGGAGATATCAGCATCGGTGAAGGTATCGGTTACAAGCAGGTCACCGGTGGTGCCCAGCTGTACGCCAATGCGCTTGCCGTTCAGGTCTTCCATGGTCTTGATCTCGGAACCAACGGGCAGTATAACTACCTGAGTGGAGTTGAAGTAAGGATCGGAGAACAGAACGCTCTGCTTGCGCTCCTCGGTGATGGTCATGCCCGCGATGGTAGCATCCAGCTTGCCGGATACCAGCGAGGGAACCAGTGCGTCAAACTCCATGGCCTCCATCTCAACGGTCATGCCCAGGTCCTTGGCAACCTCGTTGATTATGTCAACGTCGATACCGGCGATATTGCCTTCGTCGTCAACATACTCAAACGGAGCAAACTCGGGGTTGGTGCCTACGTGCAGCACGGTGTCGCTTTCGCTTTCAGCGAAGCATACAGAGCACATCAGCAGCATGGCAACAGCCAGTACAATACTAACTATCTTCTTCATTGTCTTGAAACTCCCTTTCTTTTTCTTCCCTAGCAGAGTGTCATTATTATACACCACTCCAAATTGTAAAAGCAAGCACAGTCGCCATGTGTTCGCGAAAAATCGCGTTAACAAGATGCATAAACGTCTGCATATACAGTATAATATGCAGACGTTTACGGTTTAACTTCATATTCGACTATATGACCAGCACGCCCAGCGCCACAAGTATTAGGCTGGCGACGATATTACCGGCGAGTATCAGGGGCAATGCGTACTTTATTCTTATATCCAATAGTGTCGCTATAGCCGAGCCCATCCACACGCCCGTCGTGGGTATGGGTACGGCGACGAACAGAAACAGGAATATCAGGCTCTTTTCGGATATCTTACCCTTCTTTTTCATTGCGCGGCGCTCGAACCAATCGGCGTACGCGTGGCAGGGCTTATACGGCAGGCTTCTCATCCACCTCAACGCGGGCTTTAACAGCAGCATTATAAACGGCACAGGTATCGACGAGCCCAGCACTGCCGCCGCAAACGCTTCCCAGCCGCTCATGCCCCACACCAGCCCCATCGGTATGGCGCCCTTGACCTCCACTATCGGCAGCATGGACACACACATGACCTTCACAAAGTTCCACAGATCTACAGCAAGGTTCATCTTACCCTCCCGCATCCCTTTACGCTTTTTTACGCAGCTAATTCCATCCCTTCCATTATACCATACCTCCCGCGCCCATATGCGTGCTAATTAGGGAAATTAGAATGGTTTATTTATGGCGCAGCGGGAGGGGAACGGGGGAACGTTTCTTTCTTTGAAAAGAAAGAAACAAAGAAACTTTGAT